>CAYIOH010000061.1:0-12289 GCA_964364975.1 uncultured Bifidobacteriaceae bacterium | reverse complement strand
GTTCCACCGTCTGCCCCACTTTCACCCGCGCCAGCGTCGCTTCCGGCACTTGGAGCATCGCCCACACGGTCGAATGGTCCACCAGTGTAAAGAGCGGCTTGCCCGCGTCCACCAGCGCTCCGCGCACTGCCATCCGCTCCACGATTTCGCCCGCGAACGGCGCGCGCACCTCCATCAACACTTGCTCCTGCGGCCGGACGCTCAACTCTTCCACCTGTTCCTCGGTGAAACCCAGCGTTCGGAGTTGTTGACACGCCGTCCGATGCGCCGCTTCCGCCTCTTGCAAGTCCTTTTCCGAAGTCACGCGTTCGGTGCGCAACTTACGTTCCCGATCCAAAGTCTGGTGTGACAGCACCGCTTTGGCGACGGCTTCCGCAATCGAAGCGGACCAAAGTTTCGCCACGGTTTGATCCTCCTCAACCTTCGTGCCCAGGTCCACGTCCACCGTCTGAACGATGCCGCTTACGGGCGCTGCAATTTGAGCCAGCTTGTTCTGATTGAAACTCACTTCCGCAATGCACTCGATGCCGTCGGCAATCGCGCCGGTTTCCGGCCTAGCCGTTTGGACGCCCACAATAGATGTCGAGTTTGTCGAGGGCAGCCGCACCCTCATGCTCTCGCCCGGTTTGAGCTTGGCCACCAGATCCGGCTTGCACACCGCGCACTCGGCTTCCGGCACGCCATGCTCGGCGCACATCAACGCCGCCCCGGAAGCCGCCGCGCCGCCTTTGCCTTTCAGTTTCGGGTGGCAGAGCAAACATTCATCCTCATAAAGCGAATGTTCCTTGCACCACAACCGCTGCTTGTCCTGAAGTTCCGGATGACATTCCCAGCACCGGTCTTCGTAACGCTTGTGTTCTTCGCACCACAGCCGGCCCTGCTCGCGCAGGCTGGCATCGCAGATGAAACATAACTCCTTCGGTGCGTCGTGGGCGGCGCACTTGGCGCCACTGAGCGCCGCTTGGGCCGCCGCCGCTTCGCCGGGCGCTGCGGCCTTGGCGCCATGGCCGCCGGGACCATGACCGTGGCCGTCATCTGCCGCGGGGGACTCTTGTTTCTTGCAGCCGGCGATCAGCGCCACGGCGGCGATTGCCGCCACGGCAACGATTCTGGACATATTTTGATTCTTCATGGGATGATTTACTGGTGGGTTGGAGGTTGATGAGTCTGCGGATGGAGCAACGCTTCCAGTTCCGCGTGGGCAATGTTCAGTTCGAGCAGTTTCCCTTGATAGGCCAGGCGCGCTTCGGCGGTGGTGCGTTGCGTGTCCACCAGGTCAATGAAGTTGAACTTGCCTTGCTCGAATCCGGTTTGGACCAGCCGCAACGCCTCCCTGGCTTTCGGCAGAATCCGCTCGCGGTAGTTGGCCACCTGTTCCGCCGCCGTGCGGTATCGTATCCGCGCGATGGCCCACTCGCGCTGCAACTGCTGTTGCACCGCGTGCAGTTCCGCCTCCGCCACGCTCACGTTCGCCCGTGCCTCCTGCTGTTTGCCTTTGCCACGATCAAGGATTGGCAGCGGCAGAGTGAATCCAAGTTGGATGATGGATTCGTCCGTCGCACCGATGCGTCCGCCGGCCAAGCCGACCTTCACGTCTGGATACGGCTCCAGCCGCGCCCGGCGGCTCTCCAGTCGCGCGCGATCCAGATTCGCCTCGGCGGCAGTGGCGCTCGGATGCTTCGCCAGTCGCTCCTCGGCGGTGGCTTCCACCAGGCTCATGTCCGGCATCTCTGCCAGCGCGCCCGTGAGCTTGGCATTGCTCAAGTCAGGCCGCCCAAGGAGCGTGGCGAAAACCTGCCGCGCGGTGGCCAGCTCGCGCTGGAAGCCAGTCAGTTCCGTCCGTGCCTGTTCTAACTGCACCTCCGCCCGCAACTGTTCCTGGTAAGCCGCCGCTCCGGCATCCACCCGCTTGCGCGCAGTGGTGGCCGACGATTCCGCCACCGCCACCAGTTGCGTGGATACCTCGACCAGCCGTTCCGAAGCCAGCACCCGGAAGAAACCCGCTTTCACGTCCCGCACCAGTTCCGTCCGACGCAAGGCGAGTTCCGCTTCCGACAGCTTTACCCCCGCGCCGCCAATCTGCTTGTCCAGCGACTTCTTCCCAGGATATGGCAACGTCTGGGCGATGCCGATGGTCTGCTTGGCATCCGAGTACCCCCGACCGTTGCTCACCGGCCAGTCTTCGGCGCTCAACTCCAGTTCCGGATTACTCCATTGCTTCGCCTGAGAGGCCCGACCGGCGGCGGCGTCCACCCGCGCGCCCGAAGCGCGGAGTTCGGGATTGTTGTCCAACGCCAGACGGATGGCGCCTTCCAGAGTCAGCCCACTCGTCGCGGCGCTCGACGCCGCCAGCGGAGCAGGCGCGTCTCCCGCTGGGGCGGCGAATCCCAAGCCGCCACCAGGGAAGACCAGCAACCAGACCAACGAACGACAACTTACTGAATAAACTTTTTGCTTCATAAATTGCGGACACCACTGAGACACGCGCTACGGACACCAAACGATTGAGCGACGGCAGACGGAAATACGCGGCGTGACCTCACACCACGACGAAGAGGGAGTCCCGAGCGGGACTACTTAGGAAGCAATCGAAGGCGCACGGGGCGGCCGGGCCGTGCGGGAAGCAAACTGCCAGGTCTTGAGCAACGGCGGCGGCGCCGTCGTGAGAATGCCCAGGCTGACTTCAGCGGGCAGCGTGTCCGCCGGAATCAAACGCAGCGCCCATGTCAGCGGTAGAAAGTCCGGCGTCGGAAGCCGCAGGCGCAATTGCCCGGTCTTGTATTGCGACTTTTCAACCGCACAGCAACCGCTGTCGCCGCAATCCTTGCTCGGGCCGTGCGCGGACTGCGTCTCAACCGCACAACGAAGGAATTCGAGGCCGGGAACGGATTCAAGCTGACAATGCGCGGAGACGGGCAGCCAAAGGAAGGCTGCCAAGGCAAACCAGATGTTGCTGAAACGCCGCACGCCTCTATTGATACCGGCAGGCCAACAAATGTTCAAACTAATCTTGCGACTAATCTAGCGAGTGGCGCAGTTATTTCACGCCTTTGCGCAACTCTCATTTCCCTTTCGCGTGAACTCGCGGGACTTTTCGACTCCGCACCCCGCACTACAATTCCCGCGATAAGGGCGGTTGACATCGGAAAACGTCAGACCAAGACTGCCCGCATCATGAATGCCGATCGAACCAGTTCCCTCTGCTCAATATGAAAACTTCAAGGATGCTCTTTTCGCTGGCTGCGCTGCTGCTTGTGGCTTGCCTGGCCGGTTGTGTGTCGCGGCCGTCACCTCGCGCTGGCTTCACCGCGCTCGTCTTCTCCAAGACGCTCATGTACCGGCACGCCTCGATCACCAACGGCATTGCGGCCATCCAAAAACTCGGCGCGGAAAATCACTTTCAGGTGGACGCGACGGAGGACGCGAGTTGGTTCACGCCCGCAAATCTGGCGCGCTACCAGGTCGTCATCTTCCTCAGCACGTCGGGCGACATTTTGAACGACGACCAACAAACGGTGTTCCGGGAGTTCATCGAACGCGGCGGCGGACTGGTGGGCGTTCACGCCGCCGTGGCCGGCGACGTGGCGACCGAAGGCGGCTGGCCGTGGTATGGCGACGCGTTGTGCGCGCGGTTCACCAACCACTCGGCCATCGTCGAGGCGGTCATTGATGTAGAAGACGCGCGGAATCCTTCGACCGTGGGGTTGCCCAAGCGTTGGGAGCGCCGGGACGAATGGTACAACTTCATCGAAAGTCCGCGCGGCAAAGTGCGCGTGCTCGCCTCGCTCGACGAGACCACCTACAAAGGCGGCACGATGCACGGTGATCATCCGGTGGCGTGGTGCAAAAAGGTCGGCCAGGGCCGCGTCTGGTACACCGCGCTGGGCCACACCGAGGCGAGTTTCACCGAACCGCTGTTCTTGCAGCACCTGCTGGGTGGAATCCAGGTTGCGGCTGGTGCGAAGCCAGCGGACTTCACGGTCAAGCGGAAACCCCGTTGAATCGAACCGTTTTGCATAACGGGGAATCGTCATGAAAAGCAGTCTCACTCTGATCACGGTCGCGGTCCTATCCATCGTCGGCGCCGATGCTGTCCCAGAGCCGCTCCAGGACAAGACGCTCGTGGTCTGGGTTTCGCCGTCCAATCTTACCCAGCGCGCGGGCAGCGCGCTGACGATCGAGGACGGCGATTCGCATTTCGATGGGATCGTCTTCGCGGAGATCACGCCCCGGAAGTGGATGCCTGGGAGCGAGGCGTTCCGGCGGACCCTGAGACAGCAGGATTCCTGGCCGGAGGAAACCGCCGCGAGCGGGACGTTCGTCCAAATGGCGATCGTCTATCGCGGGAGCGAGGTGACGGCTTTCCGCGACGGACAACTCTACGTCCAATACACCGCCACCAACGTGCCTCCGAAGTTCGGGCCGGAGTCGGTCGTCCTGTTCGGACGCCGGCATATCGAAGCAGGGGATCCCAACAATTCTTTTGAAGGGCGCATCAAGGACGCGCGGATTTATGATCGCCCACTGGAGGCGAAGGAGATCGCCGCGTTGCGCCCGGGCCAGGTTTCGCCGGAGTTGAAACCCTGGGCCTGGTGGTCGTTTGCCGACGAGGGTCTGCGGGAAAAGACTGGCCGTTTCAATGAATTCAAACTGATTGGCGACGTTCGCCTCGACGCGGGCTGCCTCGTCCTGGCCGGAAAAGGCGCGACGGTCATTGCCACCTGTTCCGGCAGCGAAACGGGCGACTTGGTTTCCACGCCGAAGGCCTGGTCGTTCACCGGGCCGGTTCCGGACGGAGCGATTCGTTCGGCGCGTCTGCTGCGGGAGCGATTTCTCGCTGATCCGTATCGGCCGGGTTACCACTTCTGTGTGCCGGAAGACATGGGAATGCCCGGGGATCCGAACGGCGCGTTCTATCACAATGGCCGCTATCATCTCATGTATCTTTACAATCGGAGCGGATCGGGATTCTGTTGGGGCCACATTTCGAGCCACGATCTCCTTCACTGGCGGCACCATCCTGACGCCATCGGGCCGGGCCACGGCGACGACGGCTGTTTCAGCGGCGGCGCTTTCGTGGACGACGACGGAGCCGCCTATTTGTCCTACTGGATGCTCTGGGGCGACCGCGGCATCGGGCTGGCAAAGAGCCGCGGGCCGGAGTTTGATTCCTGGATCAAACTGGATGCCAATCCGGTCATCAAATCGTCGGAGATGGGACTTACGGAAATCAAAGGGCCGGACGGAAAGAGCAGTTTCTACGGCTCGGCCGATCCCTCGAACATCTGGAAGAAGGACGGGCGCTACTACCTGCTGACCGGCAATCTGCTCGTCCTGAACAAAATTGGCCGCGCTCCTGACGCTCCCCTCACCGAGCAGGGCGACCGTCTTTACCTCTTTGTGTCCGATGATCTGAAAGCTTGGAAATACCAGCATGTTTTTTACGAGCGGAAACCCGAGTGGACCGACCGCAGCGAGGACAACATGTGCCCCAGTTTCCTGCCGTTGCCTGCGAGTCCCGCCGGCGGGCCGCCCAGCGGAAAGCACCTGCTGCTTTTCATCAGCCACAACAAAGGCTGCCAGTATTACATCGGCGACTACCGGAATGATCAGTTTTACCCGGACCACCACGGCCGCATGACCTGGGTGGACAATACCTATTTCGCGCCGGAGGCATTGCTGGACGCGCAGGGGCGTCAGATCATGTGGTCGTGGTTGTTGGACAATCCGGGCGGCGAGAATTCGAAGGGCTGGTCGGGCGTCTATGGTTTGCCGCGCACCCTCTGGCTGGGCGACGATGGCACTTTGCGCCTGCAGCCGGTCAAAGAACTTGAAACCCTGCGCTCGCATGAGAAATCGTGGAAGAAAGTCAGCCTCGCCGCCGACGCCAGCAAGACGCTCGAAGGCGTGATGGGCGACTCGTGCGAACTGGAACTTGAGATTGAACCGGGCGCCGCACAGCGCTGCGGCTTGAACGTCCGCACCTCGCCCGACGGGTCGGAGGAGACGCTCCTCTACTACGACGCCGCAGCCCGGCAACTGGTTTTGGATTCAACTCGCAGCGGAGTGGACGGACGGAAAGTTGTGGAGAGAGCGCCCTTTGCGCTGCGGCCGGGCGAAACCTTGAAGCTCCGGGTCTTCGTGGACAAATCGGTGGTGGAAATCTTCGCCAACGACCGCCAGGCCATCAGTCGCCGCGTGTATCCCGGTCGGAAGGACAGCCTTGGCGTGGCTTTGTTCGCCGTTGGCGGTGGAGCGAAGTTCAAGACTGTCAAGGCCTGGGAAATGTCGCCGTCGAATCCCTATTGACCGGGCGTCTTGCGCGACGCATTCGAGCGACCGGATGCCGCCACGAACCGCCGTCTGAAGAGTGAAGGTAAAAGCAGAAATGACCTTAAGCCCATTACCAACGGAATGTTTACCGTCAGGAAAACACCAACGGAACGAGCCGCCATGAAACCAGCCACACCGAAAGCCGTACCGCCACCCTCAACCCAACTTCAAGAAGTGATTTTAGGAGGTTGCCACAAACTGACTACCGCAAACCTTGGAATCTTCCTCACGATGCTGCTGGCGACGGGCTTGTGGGTTCGTGCCGCGGATGCCGCCGAGCGGACCGGCGAGCCTTTCGACTATTTCGTCAACAACTGGAATGTCGTCGGCTTGAAGGATTATCCGCGCGGCGCGCGGGTGACGCCGGACAACCGCCTCTACCTGGCCGGGAGCAACACCACCGTGCAGATCCGGCTCGGACGGAGGTTGACGCCGCTCAGCCGTTCGCACGGCAAGCTGGCCCGGGACGGCTGGATGCCCATCATGGAAATCGCCGCGGACGACGGGCCGGTGCATTACGAGTTCACTTACTGGGCCACGCCGATGCCCGACGTGAAAGACTGGCGGAAGGCTTTCGACTGGCCCACCGAGGGTGAGAACTTTCTCGTCTGGGTCCGCTACCGGGCGACGAACAAATCGGACCAGCCGGCTGCGGCCGAGGTTGAAATCCAGGTGGACCCCAAAGCCGCCGCGCACGCCAAAACCGACGCGACGAAGGAGCCGCCAGTTGATCGGTCGCTTCACCGCGGATATTCCTTCGCCCGGGAATTGTCGCCTGGAGAAACTGTCGAGGGCGCGGCCCGATTCGCGTTTCTCCCGGTGGCCAACGCGGCGGCGCTCGACAAGGAAGACTACCGCGTTTGGCTGCGGCGAACGGTGGCGTATTGGCAAGGGCTGGAACGGTCGTTCGCGGCGATCACGGTGCCCTGCCGCAAAGCGACCGAGGCGTTGAAGGCGGCGCATGTCTGCCAGATGATTGCCAACGACCGCGGGGAAGTGCGCGGCGGCGAGGGGTTCTACGACGAGTTCTACATTCGCGACGGAGCTTACCAAGTCATGGAACTCGAAGAGGCCGGGATGTGGGACGCGGCCCGGAAATCCGTCGAACTGTATCTGCCCCGTCAACGGCCCGATGGCCGGTTCGAGTCGCAGAAAGGACAGTTCGACGCCAACGGCCAGGCGGTCTGGGTTTTGTGGAATTACTACCTGATGACGGCAGATCGCGCCTGGCTGGAGCGGGTGTATCCGGCGATGCGCCGCGCGGTTGATTGGACGATGACGGCCCGCCGCCTAGCTCCGGCTGATTCGCCGTTTGCGGGCGTGCTGCCCAACGCGGTTGCCGATGGCGAGTTTCTCTGGGACGGCAAGCACCACATCCTGGGCTACGATTTCTGGAATCTGCGCGGCCTGCTCTGCACAGCGGACGCGGCCCGGCGACTGGGCAAGTCGGGCGAGGCGGACGAGTTGACGAACGAAGCGGGACTCTACCGGGAGGCGATTGATGCGGCCTGGAAACGCACCGGGCTGGATTATTTTCCACCCAGTTGGGAAAAGGTTGGCACGCATTGGGGCAACACCGAGACGCTCTGGCCCACGGAAATTTTCGCCCGCGAGGACGCGCGCGTGGTCGCCTCGATCAAGCACGTGCGCCAGGACTTCGGCGGCGGATTCGCCGAAGGCACCATCCGCTGGCTCGGACAGCCGGATGCCATCCATCCTTACATGGGCGCCTACACGACGATGGATGACTTGATCCGCGGCAACCACGAACAAGTCGTCCAGGATTTTTATTGGTATCTGCTGCACTCGACCGCGGCGCACGCCTTCCCGGAGGGCATCTACTACCAACGCCGTTACGCTTGGAGCGAAACCATTCCGCACGTCACGGGCGCTTGCAATTACGCCATCCTCTTTCGTCATGCGCTGGTCCACGAGGAAGGCGAAGAACTCCACCTGTTGAAGGCCGTTCCCGACTGGTGGCTGGAGGCGGGCCGGGAAATCCGCATCGAACGGTTGCCGACGCACTTTGGCGAAATGGCGCTGACGATTCGCGGCACCGCGCGCGGCGTCCAAGTGAAGCTGAACCAGCCAAAGCGTCAGAAGCCGGGGCGCATCGTGTTGCACTTGCCCGAGCACCGCCAACTGGAAAACCCGCTCGACGGGGTCGCGGTCGTCACGCGCAAAGCCCAGTCGGTGAAGTGGAACTTCGACACCGTGATCGAACGCTACTGGAATCTCCGGAGCCTGGAGCGGAATCTGACGACGGGCAAGCCGGTGTCATGTTCGAGCACGCGGATCGGCTTCCCTCCGGAGCTGGCGAACGATGGCTTTCGCGACTCGACCGACGCCCACTGGGCCACGGACGTCAAGTCCCAGAACGACTCCGCGCCGTGGTGGCAGGTTGACTTGAGAGCGGCGACCACGGTTGGTCGCGTCGTCATTGTCGCCTGCCACGCTGACGATCGTTACTACGGTTTCACCGTTGACGTATCCCCGGATGGGAGCACCTGGACGCAAGTCGCAGACCGGCGCGACAACCAGACCCGTTCGACCAGGGACGGCTACACTTGCGTCTTCGCGCCGCGGCAAGTCCGGTTCCTGCGCGTGACGATGACCCACAACTCAGCCAGCACCGGACGGTATCTTGTGGAAGTGATGGCGTTTGAAAAATAGCCCCGCATTCACGGGAATACTACCAGAAGCTTAACCACTCGCCTGCTGCCTTGCCCAACGGCTTGCCAGCCCTGCTCTTTGGCCTGATTGGTGCGCTGGGCCCGCTGGCCCAAGCCGCACCTTAAGCGCGTCAACTTATGGCTCCAACTGGATGACCAGATTGGTGACGGCCTTGCCGCCCGCGTCAGTGAAACGCAGACAGCCTTGCCAATCATTCCCTTCGTTGAAGACTTTGAACACTACCACGTTCACTCCTTTATTCAGCGTGACGTTGCGGGCGACGTCGGCGTCTTGATCCAGCGGGCGTGGCTCGGCGTTTTTCAGCAAGAGCTTCCCGTTGAGATACACTTTCCCCTGGTCATTGCTACCCATCTTCAACTGCAAATTGCTCCGCTCCGCGTCGGCGCGAACGTAAGCAACCGCGTAGCCAACCGTCTTTTCAGTATCCTTGTTCAGGATTGCGTTCAGGTCAAAATAGTAGTCCGTGGCTTTGACTTTCTTCCAAACCAATTCTTTGCCCTCCACGGTGACCTTGTCTCCCGCTTTCGGCTTCAGGAGCCCTTCGTCGGCAACCTGATCTTTGTTGATGGCCTCCGCCCCGTCGCTGTCCGAGGCCAATTGGATGGGGGCCAACAGCAGCCAGTCGCGGATGAATCCCTCTTTGTCCGGCGCGAATTCGTTCGTGGCAGCTTGGGACTGGACCGCGAACAGGCTCAACAGCAACGCACCCGTCGTAATAATCAATTTTGTTTTCATAACTGTATTCTTGGTTAGTTGTTTTCTTGTCTCCCGGTCACGAGAGACAGCCACTGCAATAGTCGGCGGGAACACGCTGGTTGAGTTCCGGTAGGTTTGTCAATTTCAAAATACCTGTGGGTGGCGAAAACGTCTTGGGTGAAAGCCTCGATCTTTGGAGATCTGCGGCCATGCTGGACCAAGACCAATTTCAACAAGTTGCTAACGGATCGGCACGAGGAACGCGCGGTCGAACCATACGGCCTTCACCGCGTCGTCATGGGCATGGCCCATCCAGAGGCGCGAATACGCATTGAGTTCGACGGTGCCCGCAAGGTAGGAGCGGTATCCGGGCGCGGTTTCGCCGACCGTTATCAGCTGGTCGGTTTGTTTTCCCGAAATTGGATTGGCAATCCGTGTTTTGAACGCGGGCGCATCTGCCCGCGCCCCGTCCGCCGTTTCCACGCGCGCCACGAAGTAAACCTGATAGCGGCCCGAACGAAAGCCCCGCGGCAGCAGCGCGCCGTGAATTTCCATCGCGCCGCGCGCCCCGTCGGGACCGGCGATCATCCGGATGGCGACGCCATCGGACGCCAAGGGGTCGGCCGCCGGACGCGCGCAGTCCGGTTCGCGGAAAATGATCGCACGATCATCCGGCACACTGATTCCCGATCGCTGTTCCTGCTCCGGCAGATCGCCCGGCGCGGACGCGCTCGCCCGGCGTTCCGGCGTTTCATACAGCGATTCATCCTGATCGCTGGCGACCTGCGCGGCGAAATCCGCCGGCTTCTGGCCGGACTCCCGCATGACACTCATCGGCTCCCAACCCACCGGTCCGGGTTCGTTGACCGTCGCGAACCATTGCGCCGCGTAAGCCTTGCGCGACGGATTGATCGGCCAGAGATTCCCCGCCGCGCGGCACTCGCGCTGCAATCCCACCCATTGCGAGAGCCACATGTATCCGATGGGCAGCCGCGCCTGCCGCACGCGCCAGAGGTGATCCGGGTTTCCACGCGCCACGTCCTCGGCTTGTTGCCAAAGCCGCTCGGACTTCACGAGCGTTGGGAAGCGCAAATACGGACTTGCATCAGGGTGGCCGATGCCGACGTAGAATGGCTTCGCGGCCTGACTGATCAGATCGAGATGTTCGAGGATGTAACGCGCGGAGGGTTGGCCGTAATAGGCGGCCACGAATTCGCGGATCAACTTCCGGTCGTCCTGATACGGATTCCACAGCAACTGCGCCAGCACCCACGCGCGCAGCTCGGACATTTCGCTGCTGAAAGCTTGATGAGCGCCCTGCTCGAACAATCCGACCACGCCATGACGCTGAAAGAAGCGCACATTCGGCCCGAGCACGTAGTAGTTCGGAAACGGCAGCAGGTAGTGCGAGAAGTCCGTGGTGTAATCCCAGACGTAGAGGCGGTCAGTCAGCCGGCGCCAGTCGCGGAGGTCGCGGGCGAACAGCGCGTTGCTCGGGTGTTCCAGCGGTTGCGCGAAGTTGCCCTCGATGGAACAGAGCCGGACGGCCACGTTGTGGCGCGGGCGCAGCGTTTTCGGCGCTTTGCGCGTGTGTTGGTAGGCGAACGTATCCACCAGCACGTTCGGAAACTCCGGCTCAATTTTCTCCGCCACATAATTGACCAGCTCGAGCAGCGACCCGGCGGGGCTGGCTTCGCGCTCATCCACGGCGGCGCAGCGCGGACATTCGCAGGCGCCGGCGTGGTCGTTTTGCGAAACCGAAATGATGTTCGCGTCGGGCGATTCGCGCAGCCACGCTTTCACCTGCTCAACGATGAAGTCCCGCAATTGCGGGTCCGTCGTGCAAAGCTGCGCGTTTTCCCCGACTCGCTGTCCCTTGACCAGCGAGAACCATTCGGGATGCGTTTTGAAATGGGTGGCGGGCGGCACGAGCGGGTAGAACGAGTGGCCGTGACTTTTGTAGATCACCTGCCCGCCATGTTTCTCCTTGAGCCGCGCCGCGTGGCTGACCGAACCGTTGCGCGCCGCCCAATCGCCGTCAAAGGCCGGAAACCAGAAAGGGGCACGATACTCAAACGCCGGTTTGCCGCGCACGTTCAGCGTCCCGAGCGTGAGTACCGCGCGGTTCGGAAAGTGGGTGAACCACGGCGTGTAATAGCGGACGCCCAATTCGTCCTGCAAGAAGCGATAGACCGCGTAGAGCGTTCCGCGCTGGCGTCCACCACCGAGCAACAGCCGACCTCCCTTCATGCGCATGATGTATTCCTCGCCGCCAAATCTCGAAAGCTCCACCTCCGGAAACAACTTTGCCGCCAGCGGCCCCGGCCCCACCACGATGGCCGACTCCGGCGCTTTGTCCGCCAACTCCTGCGTCTCGAATATCGCCCCGGTGATTTGTCTGAGCGTAGCCGCCAATTCTTCCGCCGCATAGCGCTCTGCGGGTGTCGCGCCCGGCTGCGTCACGATCACGCAACGGGCGGCGCCGCCCGAAGCGATTTGCATCCTCGCCTGAACGGGCATGCACGCCACAGTCAGCGCAACCACACATAACATTCGCACCATAGAT
>CAYIOH010000060.1:0-12432 GCA_964364975.1 uncultured Bifidobacteriaceae bacterium | reverse complement strand
GCGCTGTTCGCCGCCGATCTCTACCGCATGTATTGCCGCTACGCTGAAGCGCGCGGCTGGAAGGTCGAGGCGCTGGATTCCAACCCGTCCGACCTCGGCGGTTTCAAGGAAATCATTTTCCAAATCAACGGCACGGACGTTTACAAGCGGCTCAAGCACGAGAGCGGCGTGCATCGCGTCCAGCGCGTGCCCGCGACCGAGGCGCAAGGCCGCATCCACACCAGCACCGCCACCGTCGCCGTGTTGCCGGAGGCCGAGGATGTGGACATCGAAATCAAACCCGACGAAATCGAGATCAACGTCTGCCGCGCCTCCGGCAAGGGCGGCCAGGGCGTCAATACGACGGACTCTGCCGTGCAAATTATCCACAAACCCAGCGGCCTCATCGTGCGTTGCGCCGATGAACGCTCGCAGATCAAGAACCGCGCCAAAGCGATGACGGTTTTGCGTTCACGGTTGCTCGAACGCAAGATCGCCGAGGAAAACGCGAAATACGCCGCCGTGCGCAAAGACCAGGTCGGCACCGGCGAACGCAGCGAAAAAATCCGCACCTACAATTTCCCGCAAAACCGCGTGACCGATCACCGCCTCGAAGTCACGCTCTACAACCTGGCAAATTTCATCGAAGGCGACCTCGACCCGCTGCTGGAGCCGCTGATGACGCATGAACTCGAAGAAAGGTTAAAAGCACTGAACACGTGACGCGTGACGAGTGTCGGGTGGCGTAATTACCCGGCACTCGTCACCCGTC
This sequence comes from uncultured Bifidobacteriaceae bacterium, assembly GCA_964364975.1. Classification (GTDB taxonomy): domain Bacteria; phylum Verrucomicrobiota; class Verrucomicrobiia; order Limisphaerales; family JADLHS01; genus JALOTT01. Next base: position 11,681 of record CAYIOH010000060.1, on the reverse strand, counting down.
ACCCGACACTCGACACATGATCAAAGGATTGATTTTCGACTGCGATGGAACGCTGGTGGATACCATGCCGCTGCACTGGCGCGCGTGGCAGCACATCGCCGCGCGGCACAAACTCCAATTCCCAGAGGAACGGTTTTATGCCCTCGGCGGAGTGCCGTCGCGGGACATCGCTAAGATTCTGGCCCGGGAACAAGGTGTCTCGCTCGACCATTTGGCCGTCGCCAAGGAAAAGGAGATTGAGTATCTGGCGCTCATCGAGCAGATCGAACCGATCCACTCCATTGTTGCCATCGCGCGCGAGCATCACGGCAAGCTTCCGATGGCCGTCGCATCCGGTGGCACGCACAAAGTCATCGAGCAGGTTCTGACGCGTTTGGGCATCCGCCATTTGTTCGACGCCATCGTCACGAGCGAAGACATCGTGAATCAAAAACCCGCGCCGGACATTTTCCTCGAAGCCGCCCGCCGCATCTGCGTTGAACCGCAATCCTGCCGCGCTTACGAAGACACCGATCTAGGCATGCAGGCGATTCGCGCGGCTGGAATGGAGGCGGTGGACGTGCGAGAACTGCTCATGAAATGACAAAAATCTTTACTGATATTGGAGCGACGAGGTAGGGATCAACGCTCCGCTCACGGCAACACCGGCACGGCGTTGATTTCGATTTCCTTCGCGTTGCCGAGTTGCGCCCGACCGTTGATGATAGAATTGTTCAGCAGCAACGGGAACTGTTGAGCCGGCATGTTGTTCTGCCAGACATTGCCACCGCCGGCGGGGAGCTTGACCTGTGCTGCCACCAGCTCGTTGGTCAGCGCCACAAAATTCCACGTGAAGACGACTTGCTGGTTAAGCGTGCGATTGGTGCCGGACACGCGGCACACGAATTTCTGCGCCCCTTGCTGTTCAGCTAACTGCATGGCTCCGAGCCGACCTGCGGCGAGTTTGTCTTCCTGCTTAAACGCCAATCTTTCCGCGCCCTTTTTTTCCAACGCGACGGCGGCACCCTGTCCCGCAGCCGGCAAATTCATTTTGCCGAGGTAGGTCGAGCCGTCGCTATCAATCACGCGCAACTGGTTACCCGCCTGCTCGACCTGAAAATTCGCCAGCACCGGCGCAATGTCACCGGACTTGGCGATTTTCCCGTAGCTGGAAGTGGGGGCGCGGTTGGCAAACGCTTGCGAGTAGGCCTGGGCTTTCTCGCGCTCGCCACCGCCACGTGCCTCTTGCCTGAAGTAATTGGAAGATGTGGTGGGTGCGAACCCGGCAGGTTTGCCGGCTGATGCACGCACGAATTTACTCTCGCCTGCGGCGACATAGTTTTTGCGGATGCTTTCGAAATCCCGCAACGAATCGCTTTGGGCCGGAGCCGAGAGAGAGAGGCTCTTAGTTTTCGACTTTTCGTCGCTGACGGAACTGTTTGCTTCAACAAGCGCACGCTTCGCCACCGCTGTTTGACTGTACAATTGATCTGCCGCTGCCACCTGCGCGAATTCGTTCGCAGCAACCCGGTCGGTTCCCAGCCTCAAGCCGGTTTCATTCTGCGAAATCGCCGCCAAACCGGTGGCTGTCGTGGCGCCGCTCTGTTTCCCTTGAACCGCTTCACCTTTCATAGCCACACCGAGCTTGTATCCGTTGTTTTCCGTCGGCACGACGCTTGATGCTCGTGCGTCACGCGCAGGAGCAATATCCGCGTAAGCCAGCGTGGGCTGGGTTGCCACGCTTGATGCGGGCGCGGGGGCGACCGTGGGTGGCGGTGTTTCAAGCGCCTTGAAAGATTGTTCCACCACGCTGACGGGCGCGGCTGGCGTGGGTGCGTTCTTGGCCAGATCAACTTCGTGGCCCGGCTTTTCGCCCGTTCCGACCAACACCCAAACACCGATGCCCAGCACAATCAAAACCGGCAGCGCCCAGACCCAACGCGCCCGCCAACTTTTCAAAATCTGCGCGAACGTCGCCGCCCCTCCGTCGCCTGCTGCTGCGCGCTTGGGAAACTGCCGAGCCACCTCGCCGTGCAGCAACCGCCGCGTGGCGGGATGCAATTCAACGGGCGCACCGGCATCGTCGCGGCGTTTCCTGGCGTAACGGCGCAGCATCTTTTCGATTGGTCGGTCGTCGTTCATTGACAGCTACAAGTTAGACGGAAAAACCCCAGGGTTCTCCCGCAAAAACATTTTTTTCGCGATGTCCTCCAGCCGGTCCAAACACTTGCTCAGGCGCGAACTGACGGTTTTGGGGTTGAGCTTCAGCTCGCGGCTCAACTCCTCGTAACTCAAATCACCGAAGTAACGAAGTTCAATGATTTCACGGCAGGGCTCACCGACTTGGTCGAGCGCGTCGCGCACGAGTTCGGCCTTTTCCACGTTCATCAAGTCGGCATCGGGCGCGGGTGACGAGCTCGGTGGATCAATCGTTAGGCCCGTGTCCGGATCTTCGGCTTGGAGCGAAAGCGGGGTTTGGCTACCGCCGCGTTTGGCGGCGTGCTGACGTTCGCGGTAATCGCGGGCTTTGTTGGCCGCGATGCGGAAGAGCCACGTCTGAAACTGGCTGCCGCCATGAAACGAATTGAGATTGCGGATGACCGAGAGAAAAACTTCCTGGCAAACTTCCTCCACATCCTCGCGCGTGAAATCCGACGCGAGCTGGAAGACGAATCGCCCCGCCGCCGCGTAGTGCCGATCAAACAACTCGTCCCACGCGTCCGCGTCGCCCCGCCGACAGCGCGCCAGCAATTGTGCCTCGGCTTCCATTGCGGGCTTGACCGTAACGGACAATCCGGCGTTTGAACAGAATTTCTGGCGGCACAACCGCAACACATTGTGGGAGTATTCCGCCGCCCTTGCCGTCCAACGTCGGGTGAACTTGTGCCGTCCGCGCGTGAAAATCAGCCCCTTTGCGCCAGTCTCACGCGACGGCCCGGCGCGCGCATGAGAACTCATTTACAAAACCTCGACTTTGGCCAACCATCGGTCCGGCCTGGGCTATGCTGGGAAATTGTTCATGCACCGAAAGCCACAGGCCGGTGTTCAACCACGAACCGGAGCACGCTATGAAAAAACTGATCCAGTCGTTCCTCTTGTTGTTCCTGCCCCTCAACTTCCTCGCAGCTGACAAGCCATCGCCGCCACCCGCCGCCCCGCCGCCCATCGTCTTCCGCGAGTTGCGCTACGACGGCAAGGTGTCCGACGACGAGGCGCGCTTCACCGTCGAAATCACCGCCGAGTCCGCCGCTAGGCAGGAAATCGCCGCCACGCTCTTCGACGGCGAACTGGCGCTGCTGCCGCCCAAATTGCCCGACGGCCTGCGCATTGAGCGCGAAGGCAACGTCTATCGCCTCCTCATTCCGAAGGCCGGCAAATTCCAGTTCAAACTCGATGTGGTGGCGAAAATCCGCCGCGCCGAACCGTGGAATCACGTCTCATTCAAAGGCCCGCTCGCGGCCATCGCCTCCGTGAACGCGCAAGCCGCCGGGGCGGACGTTGACCTGCAATTGCTCACCGGCACCGTTCTCGAATCCACTCAGACCAACGGCGTGTCGCGCGTGCGCGGCTTCCTTGGCGCGGAGCCGAGCCTGTCGCTGCGCTGGCAGAGCCGCGCCGCCGAAGTCGCGCGCCGGGCCGTTGTCGCCGCCGAGACTGACGCCGCGGCGCTAATCACACCCACCGTCGTGAAATACACCACGCAGGTTCGATACGAAGTCATCCAGGGAAAGCTGTCCAAGCTCGCCATCGCACTCCCGCCCGCGCACGCGCTCACGCGGTTGGTCGGCGAACAGATTCGCGATTGGTCGGTTGCGACCGAGGGCGACAAACAAATGCTCACCGTCGAGTTCATCAAGCCGGTCGAGAAATCCTATCAACTCACCATCCTCTCCGAGCAGACCGTTGAGACCACGCCGGCCACCGTCTCGCTCGGGCCACCGCAACCACTCGACGCCGAGCGCGAGTCCGGCACGTTCAACGTCTCCGCCGAGGACATGCAGGTTGAAATTGATTCCGCCGCCGGCCTGCGCCAGGTCAACGCGCCGTCCGGTTCGCTCGCCGCATACCGTTTCAGCGCGCGGCCACTCGCGCTGGCGCTCAAGCTCAAACGCATCGAGCCGGTCATCGCCGCCACCGACCGCGCCACGGCGCGACTTGAAGAAACCCGATTGCTCGCGTCGCACGCGCTCGCCCTCAACGTTGAAAAGGCCGGCATCTATTCGCTCGAATTGCAGCCGCAGGCTGGATTCGTCGTCGCTGACGTGCGCGGCGAGGGCGTCGAGGATTGGAAAGTGGCCGATGGCAAGTTGCGCGTAAGCTTCGCCAACCGCGTGCTCGGTGCGCGCAAACTGGACGTGCAACTCGAACAGTCGTTGAAAAAATTCCCCGAACAATTTGTCATTGAACCGTTGCGGGTGACGGGCGCGACGAAAGAGACCGCTCAAGTCGGCGCCGCGTCCGCGCCGGGAATCCGGCTGAAAACTGCCGAACTGGTCGACTTGCGCGAGATTCCCGTCAATCGCCTGCCGTCACGGACGGATGAATTGCTCGCCTACACCGCCGACGCTGCGGAGTGGCGGCTGTCATTGAGCGCCGAGCGCCTGGCCGCGCGTGTTGTGGCGGAGGTTTTCAATCTCGTAACGATTGGCGATGGTCTGGTGGGCGGCAGCGCAACGATTCGCTACGGTCTCATCAACCAGGGCGTGCAGGAATTTCGCGTCAAAATCCCGGCGCACTGGAAGAATGTCGAGTTCACCGGCCCAAACATCCGGCGCAAGGAAATGTCGGCGGGATCGGAAACGAATTCCGTCGTCTGGACCATCGGCCTGCAGGACAAGGCGTGGGGCGGCTACACGCTCGTGATCACTTACGATTATCAATTTGATCCGCACGGCGCGACGTTGCCGGTTGCGGGCATTCACGCGCTTGATGTCGAGCGCGAAACCGGCTCGGTGGCCGTGACCACGGCGGCGAGTTTGAAGTTGAACGCGAAGTCCGCCGTAGAGCCGCTCCGTCGCGTGGACGAAGCCGAACTCGCTGGCGCCGACCGCTCACTCATTACGCGCTCGGTGCTCCTGGCCTACCAGTACACGGGCGACAAGTATGATTTGTTCGTGGACGTGAAGCGCTACGAAGAATCGTCCGTGCTTTCCGCCGTGGCCGACCGCACGCAACTGACCACGACGCTGAACGAGGAGGGTCAATTGCTCACGCAGGCGTCGTTCATGGTCAAGAACAACGACAAACAATTCCAACGCTTCCTGCTGCCGAAAGACGCGAAATTCTGGAGCTGCTACGTCAACGGCCAGGCCGCCAAGCCGGAGCGCGACAACGACTGGCTGCTCGTCCCGCTCCCGCGCGGTGCGAACCGCGATGAAGCCTTTGCCGTGGACATCGTTTACGCGGAGAAGAAGGCCGCGCTGCAATCAAGCGGGTCACAGGCGTTGCAGCTCAACGCGCCCCGCACCGACGTGCCGAACACTTACGCCGAATGGCAGCTTTACGTTCCGGCGACAAAGCGGCTGTCGAGTTTTGCCGGCAGCATGAGCGTGGCGCAGGGCACGACCTACGGCGCGCTCGACGCGTGGAAACGGTTCCTGGCGTTTTACCGCGACGTCCTCCGCGAAGTGGGAGCAGGCCTGGTGGGGTTCGGGTTACTGGGGATCATCGTCGTGGCGCTGGTCATCTCCGCCGTGCGTCGCGGTTGGAACGGCGTCATCACCGTGCTCGTCGTGATGGCGATCCTCGCGCTGCTCGCGAGCATGATGCTGCCCGCGCTGTCCAGGGCGAAGATGAAGGCACGCAGCACGTCGCAGGTCAACTCTGCCATAAACAATCTCCGGCAGATAGACGGTGCAATTCAACAGTTCGAGTTGGAAAACGGCGGAAGAACGCCGGCCTCGCTGGACGAATTGCAAAATTACCTACGGGGTGAAGCCACGCTGGTTGATCCACGCAGCGGCCAGCGATTCGTGTTTGTCGGTGGCGCTTCGCGTGAAGCACTCCGACCTGATTCGGTGCTGGTTTTCTCGCCGACTGACACCGGTGGCCGCTGCGTGCTGTTCAACGACAGTCGAATTGAACAGTTGAACAATGAACAGTTCGCGGAGATTTCAAAGCGCGGGCTGATTCAATTTGCCCCGCCGGAAGAACTCGCGGAGCTCCGGCAACGGGAAGCGGTGATGGGCCAGCAGTTGGGGGTCGGCTTGAAGCCCGCTTCACCTCCGTCTGCAAGCGCTCCGAAGCCGGCAGTGGAGATAGCCGCGCAGGCGGGAGACGAAGGATTGCAACGCCCTCATGGGAGAGACGTGCCAGCAGTTCCCGGCGGGCCGCTGACGGTTCAAGGCTACAGCGCACTCGTCGCAATTCCTTCGGTCCCGGCAGTAAATCCGCCGGCGCCAACCACCGCAGGCATTCGCTCGATCCACATCGAAATTCCGCGCATGGGAAATTCGTTTCTGTTCACGAAGGTCCTCAATGTTCGCGACGAACCGCTCACGGTTGGGGTGAGCATCATGTCGCTCGAAGCGTTTCAGAAGCGGCAGATGGCTTTTCAGGTCGCGGCGTTTCTCGCAGGCCTGCTGGTGTGCTGGTGGCAATGGCGCGGTCGGCGCAACAGCTTCGTGCTCACGCTCGCGCTGGCGCTGATGCTTGGCTCGGTCAGCAGCCTGCTCATCGCGTGGCGCGCGTTGCATGACGCGCTCATCGTCGGCTTCCCGGTCGTTGTGCTCGCGGTGGTAGCGGGTTGTATTTGGAAATTCTGGCCCCGCCGCGCGACCACCGAACCGAAAACAGAAATCGACGTCGAACAGGGAATTCCACCGGTCGTCGCGTCGCTCATTCTCACGCTGGGTCTTTCGTTTGCCGCGAATTTGGCCATCGCCGCCGCGAGCTCCGACGACCAATTGCAAATGAGTAGAATCAAATCCGAAGCCCGAGGGCTGAAAACCGAATTAGCCATCGCCAACGTTTCAATTCTCTCCGCGACCTACACCGGCACGGTCAATGACCGCATCGCGCAATTGGACGTGACGATTCTGGTTTCCGCCGCGAAGGGAGGCCCAAAAGCCGCGCTTTTTGGCGAGGACGTGGCGGTGCAGAGCTTCACCGCCAAACCGGGCGGTGCGCAAATCGTCCGTGACGGCAAGACCATTTCCGTCGTGCTGCCGCGCAAGGGCGAGGCGACGCTGCAATTGAAGTTGCTCGTGTGGCTGGGCGGCGACGTGGCAAAACGCCAACTGGCCTTCGCCATTCCCGCCGCATTGACCAGCAAACTCGCGCTCACGATTGACCAGCCGGACGCGGACGTGGAATTTCCCGGCGCGATATTCTTCAAGCGCGAGACGGAGGCGCAGCGCACCCGGCTTGACGCGCTTATGGGCGCGGGCGAGCGCGTGGAGTTGTCGTGGACGCCCCGCGTCAAGCGCGCCGCCGAGGTCGCAGCGACGGTGATGCTTCAGAATTCGACGCTCGTGTCGTTCGGCGGCGGTGTGTTCAGCGCGCGTGCGGTGCTCGATTATCAGGTCACGCAGGGCGAGCTGCGCCAGGCACGCGTGCGGTTGCCCGCCGGGCACCGGCTTTTGCGTGTCGAGGGCGAGGCCATCCGCACTTGGAGCACGAAAGAGGAAGGCGGGGAACAAATTCTCGTGGTAGAATTGCTCAAGGGCGTCACGCCCACCTACCGGCTCGCGGTCGAAACGGAAAAATCCCTGGACGCGCTGCCCGCGACCGTGAAGATCGAAACCCCGCACGCGCTGGACGTGAAACGCGAAACCGGCCTGATCGCGTTGCGCGCGGATGATGAACTGGAACTGACCGTCGGACGCGCGGAGGAATTGCAGCGCGTGGACACGGCGGCGTTCGCAGCCACGGAAGCGGGCAAAGAGGCGGCGGGAATTTCGAGTGCGTTCCGATTTTTGAAACCGGAATTCGCGCTGGAGACGCGTGTGGCAGCGTTACAACCGCAGATCGAAGCCGTTGCGCGCAACCACGTGCGCGTAGGCGATGAACAGTTGAGCCTCACGGCCAGCGTGGATTACACCATCAAACGCGCGGGAGTGTTCGCGCTCAAACTCGCCCTGCCGGATGATTTTCGCGTGGATCAGGTCGTCGCTACGAACATGCTGCAATGGGCGGAGCGAAATGAAACCGGCGTCCGCACGCTCGAAGTAACGCTTCAGGAGCGCATGCAGGGAGCATATCAGGTGCGCCTCGACCTCGTGAAGTCCGTCAAACAACTGCCGAAGACGCTGACCATCGCCGGCGTGCAGCCGCTCGGGGCACATAAACTTTCCGGGTTTATTTCCGTTTCCGCCAAGCCAGGCGTCTCGGTGAAGACGGAGGCGTTTGACGGGTTGACGGAAATTCCCGCGGCCTCGCTGCCCGGCGGCAACGCGCTGGCGGTGGAGAGCGGCGCATTGGCGTTCAAGTTCATCGCCACCGACTCCGGCGTCGTGGCGGCCTGGAAATTGTCCGTGACCAGTGAAACCGTCGAGCCGTGGGTTCGCGCGGAAGTTGCGGGCACGTTGACGGTGAGCGACACGCTCATCAACGGCCACGCGCTCGTGCGTTATGACATTCAAAACGCGCCGGTGAAGGAGTTGCGGTTGAAAATTCCGGCGACGGTCAAGAACGTGGAAATTTCCGGCGCAAACATCCGCCGCCGCGACCAGAACGGCGAGCAATGGTGCGTGGAGTTACAGAACAAGGTGCGCGGGTCGTACACGCTCACTGTGACGTGGGAGCAGCCGCGCAGTTCGCAAACAAACTTGCTCGATCTCGCGGGCCTGAGCGTCGAAGGCGTCGAGCGCGAAACCGGCACGCTGGCCATCGTGGCCAAGGCGCCGTTGCAGGTGAACGAGTCGCGCGCTACGGACCTGCTCAAGGTGGACGCGCGCGAGTGGCCGGAATGGGCGGGCCAGCCCGACGCGAACGTGGCGTTGGCGTATCGCTACCTGCGTCCCGGCTACCAACTCGTGGTCGAGGCAAAGCGTTATTCTGAAGCCGAAGTGCTCCAGGCGCTCGCGGAAACTTTCAACCTCACCACAGTCGTCGCCGACGACGGCCAGATGATGACCGAACTGTCCGTGGCTGTGCGCAACAACGGACGGCAGCACTTGGAAATCGCCTTGCCCGCCGGAGCGACGGTCTGGTCGGCGTTCGTCTCAGGCCAGCCGGTGCGGCCCAGTTTGCGCGAGGGCAAATTGTTGTTGCCGCTGGAAAACGCGGGCAGCGACGACGCGGCGCTGGCCGTGGAAGTGACTTACGTGGGCACGAACCAGTTTCCGTCCGGTCATGGCCGCGTGAATCTGATTTCGCCCACACTCGACGTGCCGTTCAAAAACGCGCGGTGGGAACTTTATCTGCCGCCGGATTACCGCTACGAAGAATTCACCGGCACGATGACGCTCGAAATCTCCGCCGCGCCGATCGCGACGCTGTTTTCCCACCTCGAATACTCGCAGAAGGAATCGCTCGCGAAGGCGGAAGAGATGAAAGAGTTGAAATCGGAAATCAGCGGCGCGAAGAGGAAGCTCGCGGAAGGAAAAGTGAAAGAAGCAGCGGGATTTTTGTCGCGCGCGAAAGGCAAGTCGTTTAGCCAGTCGGTCGCGGACAGCGACGAGAAGCAACTTGAGCAGGACGTTCGGCGCGCGCAGGCGAGCAACCTGGTGCAGGCGCAACAATCCTTCTCCTTGATGAACGCCGCGGTGGCGCCCCAGATGCCGGCGCAGCAAATTCGCGGCGGCGAGTTGACGTTGAATTACGACACGGGCGCCGCCGAGCAGCAGTGGGAAAAGTTGCAACAAGCGCAGGAGATCGCGGTGGTCAAGGTGCGTCCGTTGCGCGTGAATCTGCCGACGCGTGGACTGCGCCACGCGTTCGCGCAGGTGCTGCAAACCGAACCGGGCAAGGCGATGACCGTGGGCTTCACGGCGTCGAACGCAAAGAGAGTGAGCTGGCCGAAGCGCATCGGCGGCGGGCTGTTCGGCTTTGTGGTGTTGTGGGCGGCCGTGGCGTTTGTGAGCGGGCGAGCGGGACGAAGGCCGGCGCGAGCGTAAATAGCTCCAAATTCCAAGCTCCAAACTCCAGAGGACCACCAATCAGGAGAACATCCAAACACCCCAACCTCCGCCTTTGATGCTTGAAGTATGGAACCTCTCAGGAGGTGGGCTTGGCGCTGATTTTAAACATGTCAAAACTCTTTTGAAATGTCCCCTGTTTAACTCACGAGAAAATGTCCCCTTGGTGAGTTGTTGGCGGTGGTCGTCTTTCCCCGGCTGGGGTTGCGGGACGGAGGGAGGCCGGAGCGTAGCGGAGGCCGACCGGAGTCCCGCAACCCCAGCCGCGCGCCTGCTCCTGCCGCCAAAACTCCCGCCCCACGCCCACCGCCAGTCGCCGCCACGGATGTTTCGCCCCGGGCACGCTCGGTTTGCGGGCGGCAGGGAGCGCGGCGACTTGGGCTCGCGCCGGTCGGCCCGGCAGCGCGCGATGCTTCAGGGCCGCTCCCCGATACCGCAGTTGCACGCGGCCGTCGCGCAGCGTGCGCACGATCACTTTCCGCCCCGCCAGACTCAACGCTTCGTGTTGCCGGTCCAGTTGATACCACTGGCCCTCATGCACCACCGTCCAGTCCCGTTGCACCACCCGCTCGGCTTCCCAGCTCAACACCGCGTCTAACTCCCGCGGCACGGCGCGATGCGCCTCGGCCTCGCTGGCCGGCTGCACGTTGAACCTTCGGTTGTAGGCCGGTAGAAACGTCTCCGCTAAAAATCGGTTCGCGCTTTCCAGATCGCTGATGCCCGCCAGCCGCAGCGCTTTGATCAACCGGTCTTGCAGCACGCCGTTCATCCGTTCCACCCGCCCTTTGGCTTGCGGACTGTTGGCCAGGATCAGTTCCACGTCCAATGTCGCCATCGCCCGGCCAAACTGCGTTTGCGGCGCTTTCCCAGCCAGTTGTTCGGCCACGCTGCCCAAGCCTTCACAGCGATAAATGCTGTCCCGGTCCACATACAGGCTGCGCGGCAAGCCGTGCCGGCGCACCCAGCCTTCGAACACGTCGTAGCTGGCGCGGGTGGTCTCTTCCTCGAAGAACTGCGCCCACACGCGTCCGGTGGCGTCATCCACCATCACCATCAGCACGCAGCGGGCGCGCCGGCCTTCGAACCAGTCGTGGTGCGAACCGTCCAGTTGCACCATCTGCCCGAAGCAGGCTTTGCGTTCGCGCCATTGCCGATGCCGCTGCCGCCGGCGACGCACGCTCCGCCGCCCGGTCGCCAGCAACCAGCGCCGCAGCGTCTCGTGGTCCACCCCCAGCCCTTCCTCCGCCAGATACTCCGCCGCCAGCGTCGGGCCAAAGTCCGGATACCGCGCGTCGTAGCGCGCCAGTACCCGTTCGCGCAGTTCGGGCGAGAGTTGCCGTGGACTCGGCGCGCCGCGCGCGCGAAGCACCAGCCCGGCGTCCCCTTCGGTGCGATAGCGCCGCCAGACGCGCTTGGCCTGGCGGTAACTCAAGTCCATGACTTGCGCCGCCTGTACCAGCGTCAGTTCCCGTCGTTGGATCCCGTTCATGATCGTCAGTCGATCCCGTTCCTTCCGACTCATTATCAGTGTCTCCATGTCTGGCCGGGTTGCTACCGCATCCCGGCCTCCAAGGAGACATTTTCATGGAGTTACCAAGGGGACATTTTCATAGAGTCGAGACA
>CAYIOH010000059.1:0-12439 GCA_964364975.1 uncultured Bifidobacteriaceae bacterium | reverse complement strand
GTACCACTTGCACCACTACGACCTCTGCGGTTCAAAAATTGTCGGCATCGTGAAAGTTGGCACACGGCAGCACTGCTCGTCTGACGGCGGAACGGAATTGTCAGGCTCCGTCACTGCTGTATAGTCAACCTCATGCCGGTCCAAAACCGCATCGTCAAAGTCCAGAAACGCAACCGCGCGCTCGTCAAGTTCGACGCCAGCCGCATCTGGAAAGCCATTCTCCACGCCGCGGAGTCAATCGGCGGCTGCCGCCAGGATTTTCTTCCCGGCATCAACGACCGGATTTTCGACGCCTACGGCACGGACGAAAAGATTGCCGAGTTCCTGGCCGATGCCGTGGTCGTCTGCCTGAACTCCGATCCACACCATCTCATCTCGAACTTTCCCCCGACCATTGAAACCATTCAGGACGAGGTGTTGCACGCGCTCCGCAGCTATGGCTTTCAAAACACCGCCGACGCCTACGAATGTTACCGGTGGGGCCGCCACTGGTTGCGCGAAGGCGCGATCACCAAGGATACTTTTGTCGGCAACGGCTTCCCCCGCGAGCGCATGGCCCAGACTCTGGCATGGAATCGCCAGCATGGTGTGGACACCGTCGCCGGTCTGAACGAATCCGTCCGCAGCGGCAAAATCAGACAGGTCGTGGCCGAATCGCTCGCGCTCTACGAGCAATCCCTTGACGAGGCGGCAAAAAAAGTTCTATCGCGTCTCAACGCCGGCAACCGCCTGCGCATGATGTGGGTCAGCGGGCCAAGCTCCTCCGGCAAGACCACCACCACCGTCAAACTGACCGAGCGCCTGAAAAAACATGGACTCCGCTTCCTCATGTTGAATCTCGACGACTACTTCTGGTCGCTGGTCGAGCACCCCACCGACTGGATCAACGACCGGAACTACGAGACGCCTGAAGCGCTGGACATTCAACGGTTGAACCAACACCTTCGCGCCCTGCTCGACGGGCGGACCATTGAGAAGCCGGTTTACAGTTTCAAGGAAGGACGGTGTATTGCGTCCAAACCGGTCAGGCTGGGGCCGGATCAAATCCTGTTGCTTGATTGTCTGCAAGGCCTTTACCCGCCCATCACTGAAGGCATTGACGCTTCGGCCCAGTTCCGCCTCTACATCGAAACGCAAAACGTCCTGTTGGAAGGCGACGGTGGCACGAACCCCGACATCGGATGTCGGGGGAACCGGCGGACGCAATTCACCGATGTGCGCCTCATCCGCCGCATGTTGCGCGACGCGCGCCACCGCAACCACAGTCCCTTGCTTACACTGCTGCACTGGCATTACGTGCGCGCCGGCGAGTTGTTCAGCATCATCCCGCTCAGCGGCACCGCCGACCACGCCATCAACGGCGGAATGCCCTTCGATTTACCCGCGCTTAAACCCTTCTTCTTCGGGCCGGATGGATTGTTGCCGCAGCCGGGCGACTTCGCGGACTACGCCGGTTTCCTTGACGCGCGCATTCGATACGAACGCGTCAAGGCGCTGCTCGAATCTGTCGAAGGGTTCACGCAGGAACAAGTCGCCGGCTACGACATCATTCCCGGCGACGCGGTGGTGCGCGAGTTTGTGGGCGGCGGCACGATCAAGATCCCACACAACGAGTGATTGGATTTTGCTTCATATTCTTGGAAAACCGGCCAACCTTACAACTGTGACGAAAGAAACTTTCAGGAAAGAAATCAACGCAGCCGTGAAGGCTTTCGATAAACACATCGTCTGCCTGGAAAAAACACCGGAGGAATTCGAAACGGTGCTGAACTCCCTCGTGCAGAAGGCGATTACGGCCTACGAAAAGCGCGGGCTGAATTTGCGTCACGGCATCGCGCTGGACAAGCACGTTACGGTTATCCTGAGCCAGAGTGACGAAGCACGTCCAATGTGCGGCATCTATTTCAATCTCCACTCGCCTTACCAGAAGAACACCTTGCCGAAAACGGTCAAAGCCATCGGAGAAACCGTTGGCGAAGGAGGGCCGGAAGATTAACGCCGGATCTACTTGTCGCGCGCTTCATCGCCAGCCTGCGCTTCGCCATTCGTCAGGTCGGCCACGATGTGATCATCCCGTTGCGGGCCGGTCACCTTGAGTTCCCCGACCTTCAGACCGTTGCGATAAACAAACAACCGCTGCTCAAGTACGGGCATGTGCCCGACCGGAAATTCAAGCACAACGAATCGTCCGGCGTCGTTATACCTGGCCACCTTTCCCGCCAGACCGCCGCCTGGCGTCACGATCAGCGTGCCCGAAGTGGCGGCAACCGGCTTCGCGGCCGGTGCTGGCGCGGCGGCGGAGCTCCCGGGGGTTGTAGCGTGGGTCGCGCCGGCCACCGGCTTGAATACGCCTTCCTGCTTGTGGGCGCATCCGGCCATGAAGAACGCGGTCAACAGTGGCAAAGCCAGCAGAATTCTCATGGGTCCAGTTAACTCCGCCAAATGAGTCAGGTCAATCCCGAAGCTTCCGAAGCTTCCGGGATCAATTCAAGGCTCGGTGATGATCGTGTCGCCGTGCTCATACACCGGCGCGCAGCAACAGAACAACCGGAGAGGTTCGGCACCGGTATTCCAGAGTTTGTGCCGCTGACCCGGTGGAATGGCGATGGCGTCGCCCGCAACGCAGATGCGGCCCGTGCCGTGGGCGATGTAATAAATTTCCTCGGCCCGGGGATGATAATGCTCCTGCGTGCTTGCGCCCACCGGAAGCCGCGCCTCCGCCAGACTATAAAATCGCCTTCAAACTTTATTTTGTCCCGTCTTCTGAATACTTCAACCCACCTTTATTGCCCGCAAGAAAGACTCCATATCTTCCATCGCAGTTCCACCGCATAACGAAAGTCTGCCCATCGGAGACATGGAAAAATGACTCCAAGTCTTTCCGTGTCGCACCTTCCATTCCCCAGTTGAAGTTTTCCAGCGGCAAGTCTTGAAGTTGTTGCGGATATGCACCGTGCTATTGGTAGAAGATTTCCAGTTCGGGCGCGAGCCGAGTCCGTAATTCCATCATCTTCGAGGCCTCCCGCGTCGCCTCGGCCTCTCGTGGAGCATCGTGGAACTGGACATAACCAAAGCAAAAGATGCCGGCCACGATTCCAGAGACAACCACCACTAACGCGGTTCTTTTCATCCGCCAAAGAATTTCTGGATCTCCTTCACCACTTCCACAAACCGATCCACCTCGGCCTTGGTGTTGTAAAAATAAAAACTCGCGCGGGCGGTGGATTCGACGCCGAGCCGGTGCATGAGCGGTTGCGTGCAGTGATGGCCGCCGCGCAACGCCACGCCCGCCTGGTCCGCCAGCGTCACCACGTCGTGCGCGTGAACGTCCTTGAGCAGAAAGCTGACGAGGCCGGCGCGCCCGATCTTCGGGCCGAAGAGGCGGATGTTTTTGAGCGCGGCAAGCTGGTCGTAGGCGTAGTGCGCGAGTTCCTGGTCGTGCTTCCAGATGTTTTCGCGGCCGATGGCGTCGAGGTAATCCATCGCGGCGTGCAGCCCAATCGGGCCGGAGATGTCCGGTGTGCCGGCCTCGAACCGATGCGGGGCTTTCTTGAACTCGGTCTTCTGATATTCGACGGACAAAATCATTTCGCCGCCGCTCTGATACGGGGGCATGGCGTCGAGCAATTCCTGCCGCCCCCACAGCACACCGATGCCGGTCGGCCCGCAGATTTTGTGACCGGAGAACGCGAAGAAATCGCAGCCGATGGCCTGCACGTCCACGGGACAATGCCCGGCGCTTTGCGCGCCATCCACAAGCGTGATGATGCCGAGTTTGCGCGCGCGTGCGCAAAGCTCGGCGACGGGATTCACCGTGCCCATCGAGTTCGAGATGTGAATCATCGCGAAGAGCTTTACCTGCTTCGTGAGCAACGAATCGAGCTTGCTTAGGTCGAGCAAACCTTCGTCGCCGGTGACGGGCACGTAGGCGATTTTTGCACCCGTGCGTTGGGCGAGCAATTGCCACGGCACGAGATTGCTATGGTGCTCCATTTCCGTGAGCAGGATCACGTCGCCAGGCTTGAGATTTTTTGTGCCCCAGGAACTCGCGACGAGATTGATGCCTTCGGTCGTGCCGCGCGTGAAGACAATTCCGTCGGCGCTGTGGGCATTGATGAACTTGGCGGTGCGCGCACGTGCGGTTTCGTATGCCGTGGTAGCGCGATTGCTCAATTCGTGGATGCCGCGATGGACGTTGGCGTTGTCGTGCTCGTAGTAATGCACCAGCGCGTCAATCACCGCGCGCGGCTTTTGCGACGTGGCGGCGTTGTCGAAATAAATCAGCGGCTTGCCGTGGACGTTCTGATCGAGGATCGGGAAATCCTTTCGCAATGATGTCCAGTTGGTCATTTGGATTTAATGAGGAAACCAAGAAGGCAGGAGTTCTTTTCCAGCTTTCCTGGACTCTTGGCTTCCTAATTGAAATTCTTCACATCAATCCTAATTGCAGTTTGGCTGCCTCAGTCATCATGCTTTGATTCCACGGCGGATCCCAGACGAGTTCCACGTTCGCTTCGTCAATCGGCTCGAGCGAAATGAGTTTGTTTTGCACGTCCTGCGCCAACACCGGGCCCATGCCGCAACCCGGAGCAGTGAGGGTCATCTTCACGTCGGCCTTGTAGTTGTTCGCACCGATGGGCGTGAGGTGGCAATCGTAAATCAAGCCGAGGTCCACGACGTTGACGGGTATTTCCGGGTCGTAACACGTCTTGAGCGATTCCCAGACCTGTTTCTCCAATTGTTCCTGCGTGACCGGGCCGGACGCAGCGGCGGACGCGGGTTGGGTTTGAACTTCTAGGCCGAGGGCATCGGCGTCCTTGGACTCGATGCGGAACATGTTGCCGTTGACGATGACGGTGTAAGTGCCACCGAGCGACTGAGTGATGTGCGCCAGTTCGCCTTTTTGCAAAGTGACCTTCGTGCCGACGGGCACAATGGACGCCTCGACATCGCGGCTTAAAGTTTTTGGTTCGTTATTGTTCATGGCATGAGAGTATACCTGCAAATCTGTCGTCTGTCTGTTGTCAATCCATCGCTCGCATTTTCAGTTCAAGAATCGCAACATCCAAGCCGCAGCGGCGTTGTGCCCACGAGACAATTGACCTCATTGCAGGCCGAAGATGCTTCTTCAGTGAACCGGGGTCTCCAATCAATACAAGTTTGTCAATTTGCTTACCCGAGTCTTTCGCTAACAGAACCTTAAAGAGATCCTTTTCCAAGCAGGGGTACGGGTTGGAAAGACTAAACTCGACTTCAACGACTGTCCGCTCCGCCTCTAAGAAGAAGTCCACCGACTGGCCGTTATCGCAGCACAGCACCTGTTGAACAACATTCTGGCCGAATTCATTTTGAACCAAATCGCTGAGGTGTGCCATTGCCACGTTCGTAACTTTGTTACCGCCACCTTGTCCTCTGGGCTTAAAAACGTCGAACCGATCAACGCTTTGTTGCGCGAGTTCAAAAATTCGCTCGATGCGATTCATGGCTATATTTCTTCCGATTCTGTCGTCACCGGCTTGGCGTCGCCTTTGATCGCAGCCATCACGGCGTGCCATGAAAGGATGGCGCATTTCACACGCGCGGGATACTTGTGAACACCCGCGAAGACCGCCAGCTTGCCCACGTCGCCGTTGACTTTGCCTGACATTACCATTTCATGGACCTGGCCGAACATTGTTTCCACATCCGCCTTGGTTTTGCCCTTGGCGAATTCCGTGAGCAAGGATGCCGATGCCTTGGAAATACAACAACCCGAACCGACGAAGCTGATGTCCTTGATCGAGTCGCCATCGAGCGCGAGGAAGAGCTTGAGTTGGTCGCCGCAAAGCGGATTGTGACCTTGCGCCGAGCAGGTTGCCTGCGGCATTTCGTGGAAATTCCGCGGCTTCTTGCAGTGGTCAAGAATGACCTGCTGATAAAGGTCGTTCAAGTCGTCGAACATACGTTTTCCTGCAGCCGCCGATGTGAATCGGCGGACCAATCCGCGTTTCAACAAACGCGGGTACCCAATCATTTTTCCGCCAGATGAGGATTCGCTTCGAGCCGTTCCCAAACCAGCTTGTCCAACTCCTCGCGCGCGGGTTCGTGCTGGATGCGCTCGATGATCTCCCCGGCAAAGGCATGAATCAACATCCGCCGCGCCGTTTCCGGACCAATGCCGCGCGTGCGCAGGTAAAAAATGGATTCTTCGTTCAACTGCCCAATCGTCGCGCCGTGCGTGCATTTCACGTCGTCGGCGTAAATTTCAAGTTGCGGCTTGGTGTCGGCGGTGGCGTCGTCCGAGAGAAGCAGGTTCTTGTTGGTCTGCTTCGCGTCAGTTTTCTGCGCGATGGGCCGCACGAGGATGCGCCCGTGGAAAACGCCCCTGGATTTGTCATCAAGGATGCCGTTGAAATATTCGTGGCTGGCGCAATGCGGCTGGGCGTGCTCGACGATCATGTGGTGATCGGCCAGTTGCTCGCCACGCGTGAGGTAAAGGCCGTTGAGGATGCACTCCAGCCCTTCGCCCGCGAGTTTGGTGCGGATGTTGTTCCGCGAAAGCTTGGCCCCGAGTGCGAACGAATGCACGTTCACGTTGCTGGCGCGGCCAAACTCGCCGTGGAACGCGGCGATATGAAACGCGTCCACCGCCTCATCCTGAAATTTTACATACTCCATGCGCGCGTTGTCGCCGGCGAAAAGTTCCGTGACGGCGTTGGTGAAATAACCCGCACCGCCGAGCGAGACGTAGCTTTCGAGAATCGTTACTTTGCTGTTCGCCTCGGCGATGACGAGGTTGCGCGGATGAAACGTTGCGCCGTTTTGCTTCGCGCTGGTGACGTAAACAAACTGAATCGGCTCAACCACAACCGTTCCCGCCGGGACGTGAACAAATCCACCGTCGAGGAAGAACGCCTGATTGAGCGCAGCGAAGCCGTTGTCCGCCTTCTGCGCGTAGCGGCCGAGATGCTTCTCAAGAAACGCGGCGTCGGACGCCAACGCAGCCGCCAGGCTTCCAGCCTGCACGCCGGTGGGCAGGTCCTTCACCGCCGAAAGTTTCGGTGCGAAGTGTCCGTTCACGAACACGAGCTTTGAACCCGGGAGTTTGGCAAAGGCAAAATCCTTGAGTTGGTCAGCCGTAACGCCGTCGGTCGGCTCGAACGCGGGTTTGAACGGCAGCTTCGCGATCGCCGCAATGTTGGTGAAGCGCCAGTCCTCGTTCTGCAACGTCGGCAGGCCGAGTTCGCTGAAGCGGGCGAGTCCGGCCTTGCGCAACGGCAGCAACCACTTCGGCTGGCTCGCTTGCGTTTCGAACCGGCCAAACTGTTTCAAATAAGCATCCGCCGTCGGTTCGGAGTGTTTTTGCGTCGTTTGAACCATGTCGGTGTCCTGGGTCGTTCGTGATCGAGCATCTAGTGTTTCACGGGTTGGGGCGTGGCGCAAGTCTGCGCGGCAGTGGTTTGGAGTGCCGCCTTCAGGCGGTTCGGCGCACGATTTCCACTCTGAGCCGCCTGAAGGCGGAACTACAAACGGCGGCGCAAATCACTCGTGCCGCAAGGCTTCAACCGGGTCCATTTGTGCGGCGCGAATCGCGGGATAGATGCCAAACACGACGCCGACCAGCGCCGAAATCGTGAACGCCAGCAGCGGCGACCAGAGGGTGATGATGGTTTTCATGCCGGCAGTCCACGTGACGACAAACGGAATTGCCACGCCGAGAAACACGCCAATGATTCCGCCGGCACCAGAGAGCAGCACGGTCTCAACGAGAAATTGCAGGACGATGTCGTGGCGGCGCGCGCCGAGCGCGCGGCGGATGCCAATCTCGCGGGTGCGCTCGGTGACGCTGGCGAGCATGATGTTCATGATGCCAATGCCGCCGACGAGCAGCGAGATGGCGGCGATGGAGCCAAGCACGATGTTGAAAATTTGTTTCGTCCGCTCGGCGCGCTTGAGCAATTCCAGCGGCACCACAACCTCAAAGTCCTTCTTCTTGTGGTTGTGTTCGAGCAATTGTTTGATGGCGTCGGCTACGCTCATGACTTGTTCGAGCGAGGCGACTTTCACGGTGACTTCGTGCAACTGCACGCGCTCGGCCTCGAAACTGCCGGAGCGACGGCGCATGAGAACTTCACCGAAGCGCATCTTCGCGGTTTCGAGGGGGAGGAACATGCGCTGGCTCGCACCCTTGGCGGCAGTGTCGGTCGAGTCGTCGGTTTTCGCCACTTGTCCGCGCGGTTCCATGACGCCGATGACCTGGTAGTATTCGCCTCCCACGCGAACGTGTTTTCCCAACGGTGACTCCAGCGGAAACAGCGCCGGGACCATTTCCGCGCCGAGCACGCAAACGCTCGCTTTGCCGTCCATGTCGGTGTCGGTAAAGAACCGGCCGGCCGCGACGCGGTGATTGCGAAGTTCGGGATACCACGGCACGGTGCCGACGACGTCGCAATCCACGCGGCGGCTGATATGCCAGACGTAATCGCGGATGACGCGCGCGGGCAGGACGATGGTGACGCCGGGGATGGTGGCGCGAATGCCCTTCACGTCGGTGTAGGTGATTCCGTATTGGAGGACGTAGCTCTGGCTGCCCTTGTCGGAAATTTTCTGCTCCTCAGGCGGTTTCGTGCTGCGGAGGATGATGTTCTGGCTGCCGAGATTTTTGATCTGTTCCTGCGCCTCGAAGCTGGCGCCTTCCCCGATGGCCAGCATCGCAATGACGGAACAAACGCCGAACACGATGCCCAGCACGGTGAGCAACGACCGCAGGCGATGCAGCCAGAGGCTTTTGATGCCAAGCCGGACGGTGCGCTTGAGGCGCCCGGAAGAAATCCCGCGAATAATGCTGATGAACGCGAATTTCATTGGCGTTCATCGCTTTCTATTTCGCCGTCGCGCAGGCGGATCGCGCGATGAGCGTGTCGCGCCACGTTCGGGTCGTGCGTGACCATGATGAGGGTTTTGCCCTGCGCGTTAAGTTGGTCGAACAACGCCAGAATTTCAGCGCCGGAGCCGGAATCGAGATTGCCGGTCGGTTCGTCGGCGAGAATGACAAGCGGGTCGTTGACGAGCGCACGGGCGATGGCCACCCGCTGCTGCTGGCCGCCGGAAAGTTCAAACGGCTTGTGTTCGAGCCGGTCCTCCAACCCGACCCGCGCCGCCAGCTTTCGCGCGGTTTCCCGGCTTTCCGCCTCCGGCAGGCCCTGATAGTAAAGCGGAATCTCAATGTTCTCCACGACGGTGAGTTGCTGGATGAGATTGTAGGATTGAAAAACGAAACCGAGCCGCGCGCCGCGCACCGCGGAGAGTGCATCGTCGGGCATCTGCGAAACGTCCTCGTCACCGAGCAGGTAGCGGCCCGAAGTCGGGCGATCCAGACACCCGAGCAGATTGAGCAACGTGGACTTGCCGCAACCCGACGGTCCCATGACGCAGATGTACTCACCGGCTGCGATGCCGAACGTCACGCCACGCAACGCCTCCACCACCACCAGACCCATCTGGTAATGCTTCCGGACGTTGTCAAACTGAACGATGGGCGAGGTCACGAGAGTTGCGGTTACGCCTTAACCGGATTGGTGGCGGGCTTCGGCTGGTCGGCGGTTTTTTCCGGCTTGGCCGGAGCGGGTTTCGATTCCTTGCCCTTGCCGGTGTCGGTTTCCGCGCCGTCGGGCGTGCGGAGCAAGACGCGCTCGCCCTCCTTCAACCCGCTTTTAATTTCGATGAACTCGTCGGTGAAGCCGCCCGCTTCGACTTCGCGCCGCTCGGGTTTCAATCCGCGCGCGATGTAGCAAACCTGTTTGCCGTCGTTGAACGACACCGCTTGCACCGGAACATAAATCACGTCCTCCAACCGTTCGACCATGATCTCGACCTTCGAGCTCATGCCAGGCTTGATCCAATCGTGCGTGCCATCTATGGCGATGGTCACGGCATAAACCTTTAGGTCCGGATTCATCCAGCGATTCTGTGAATCCGGCAGCACGCCGACCTTGGTGACTTCGCCGGTCAGGAACTTGTCGGCGAACGCGTCCATGGTGATGCGCGCCTTCTGGCCCTTCCGGATTTTTTTGATGTAGGTCTCATGGATTTTGACGTTCACGGACATGCGTGTCATGTCGGGAATCGTGATGATGGCCTGACGCTCACGCACGGTCGCGCCTTCGCGGATGGGCTCCTCGTTGCCGTAGCGAAACATGTCGTCGCGACCGGCGCCGTAAACTACCAGGCCGCTTTTTTTCGCGCGGATGGTGCATTTCTCCTGCTGCTCGCGCAGGTCCTTGCGCTGGCGCAGTTGCACCTCGTACTGGCCCTGGCCGGATTTCAGGCGCGCCTCGGCCTGCGCGAGCTTCGAGATCGCCAGCCGCCGCGTTTTGTCCAGCTCGCGCACCGCGTCGAGATACTTCGAAAGCGATTCCTCGGCGGACTTCGGAAAATCGTATTTCAAAAACAGGGCGCGCGCCGTATCTGCGGTCTGCACCTTGAGCCGGCTGTTGTCATACGCGATTTCGTCGCGCTGCAAATCGTTCTTGGTGACGAAGCCCTTCTCGAACAAACGTTGCGTGCCTTCCAGCGTGACTTTGGATTGACCCAGTTCCTTTTGCGCCACCTGAAGGTCATCGTCCATCTTGCGCAACTTCTGCTTCGCCTCGCCATCACCCAACACGTCCAAGTGCGCGTACTTTCCAAAATCAATCGCCGCCGTGGAGGGCAATTCAAACGTCGGCAGGCTCGCCGGCCCGGCGGTCTCGCCGGTTGGCGGTCTCGCCGGATCGGGTGGGCGCGGGGCGGCCGGCGGCGGTGTCTCCCCCTGATCCTTCACCAAGACCGGTGCAGCGGAAGCGCCCCCCGTTGGCGTGACAATCACCTTGGTCGAACGCGCGGCGTTGCTTGGCGGCGCATTCGTCGCTGCTTTCTTGGACGAATCACCCCCTGATTTGTCCGTCGCGAAGCTGGCGGTGACGTTGTTCGTGCTGGCTTCGGCGATCAATTTGTCCAGGCCAAGCTGTTGCACAAGGTCTTCGGTGACAGAGTCGCCGAGGAACTTGTCAAAATCCATCCGCGCGAACCGGACTTTCTGTTCCGCGCCCTTGATGTCGCTCTGATTCTGGTTCACTTGGATTTCATAATTCTGCTGCGCGTCGGTGAGGCTCGCGAGCGCGGATTGGTACTGGATCTCCTGCTGGACGATCTGTTTTTCCAACTCCGAAGAATCGAGTTCCACGAGCACCTTGTTGGTCTTCACGTCCTCCTCCGTGACGAGGTAACCCTCCTCCACGATTTTCAGAATCTTTGTGCCTTGGTAGCCGACGCGCACCTCGCATTTGCTTTCCTGCGATTCGAGCGCCTGCAAGCTGCCGCCTTCAAGGACGGTAATTTCGAGCGGGCCGCGCCGCGCCGCGAACGTGGCAATCTTTCCGGCGGAACGCCCACCGCTCCGCCACCAAAGGAGTGCGCCGATGACGATGATCGCCGCCGCCAGCGCGAGCCGCCAGCGTGGTTGGCGGCGGATGAACGCGATGAGTTTACTTATTTTTTGCATCTTTGATTTCCTCCCACTGGCCGTGGTCTTTGATGTAAAGGATGCCCATGTTGTTCCAGAACTGCAGCCGCGCGATGGTGTGCGCGACGAGCGCCTGCGTGCGCTGGTTCTTGGAGTTCACGAGATCGTTTTGCGCGTCCACCTGGTCTTGGGCCTTGGCCCGGCCCAGTTCGGCCAGCAGGCTTTGCTCCTCGACGCGGCGCTCGGCGAGCTTCACGCCAATTTCGCTGATCTCGAAACTGCGCTTGGCCTGATCCAGCGCGCGCCAACTGTCGCGCACCTGCAACTTGATTTCGTCCTCCTGCTGCTCTACCTCCCGCGCCGCGCGGTCGCGCGAAATCAGCGTCGTGCGGTACGCATTCCGATCCGAGGTTTTGTCGAAGCCCGGATCCACCAGCAGTCCCGCATTGTAGCGGTAGCGGTCAAACTCGGGCAACGGCAAGCCGTTGTTCTTGTCGGGATCGCTATTGACCGCCACCGACGATGAGAAGTCCACGCGCGGTTTCAAAAGATTAGCGGAGACTTTCACCTTGCGATCCGCGTCTTCGAGTTGCTCCTTCGCGTTGATGAAATCCAGCCGCGCCGCCAGCGCCACTTGGATCGAATCCTCCGGGCTGATGTCCGGATGCCGGATTTGCAGCGCCTGCAACTCCGCGTCGTCGAGCACGAGGTTCTCGTCCACCGTGAGGCCAAGCTGAAGCTTGAAATTGTCGAGCGATTGTTTGTAGTTGCGGATGCTGTTGATCCACGCGCTTTCCGCCGACAATTCCTGCTGCGCGAGCCGTCCGAGGTCGGCCTGCGTCACGCGGCCCTCCTGCGCCAGCGCACGGGTGCGGTCGGCGTTGCGGTGGGAGCTTTGGAGGTTGAGGAAATTGTTGCGCACCGCGTCGCGTTGTCCGATCACACCGTAATAGGCCG
>CAYIOH010000058.1:0-12474 GCA_964364975.1 uncultured Bifidobacteriaceae bacterium | reverse complement strand
ACCGCCTCGCGTTTGCCTTCGGGGGTCTGCTCATACTTGCGCGTCTGCACGATGGAGGAGTGCAGGTAAAGATTGTGCGGCATCACCGTGGCCCCGAGAATCCCGATGGCGATGTAGAGCATCTGTGGGTTTTGCAGGATTTCCGGCTTCGGCACGAAACCGCCCAGCACGGCGACCATGCTCGGTTGGGAGAAAATGATTTCGATCAGGAAGCAGCCGCCGATTACAACAATCAACGTGATGACCAGTGCTTCGATGTAGCGAAAACCTTTGTTCTGGAGATACATCACGGCCAGCACATCCAACGCGGTGATGCAGACGCCCCACACCAGCGGGATTCCGAACAACAGATTCAACGCAATGGCGGAGCCGATGACCTCAGCAAGGTCGCACGCGCAGATCGCGATTTCGCAGAGCACCCACAGCACGATGGCGGTGGGTTTCGAGTAATGGTCGCGGCACGCTTGCGCAAGGTCACGGCCGGTGACGATGCCGAGTTTGGCGCAGAGCGCCTGGAGGAGAATCGCCATCAGGTTGGAAATGAGGATGACGCTGAGCAGGGTGTAGCCGAATTGGGAGCCGCCCGCGAGGTCGGTGGCCCAGTTGCCCGGATCCATGTAGCCGACGGCGACGAGATAGCCCGGACCGGAGAACGCCAGCATCTTGCGCCAGAAGCCGAGCGACTTCGGCACGGCAATCGTCCGATGCACTTCCTGCAAGCTCGGCGTTTCGCGGCCAAGCCGCCAGCCGCCGCCGGACGGAGCAGTCGCGTTCGACGGCGCAGGTGGTATTTCATTGGGCAGAGGCTTCATAGAATCATCATCTCAAAAGCGCCACGAAAAGCCGACGAAGGGATTAAGATCAGGAGCAGCCTTCGTGACGCCGATATTGATGCCGGTGTCGAGTTGAACATTGGTCGTGAGTGTGTATGTCAGCCCTAAATCCGCCATGCCGATCCAGCGCGAGCCTTGTTCCGTGCTGACTTCGCTGAAAAATTCCGCGTAAGCACCGAGTTTTTCAAAGAGGTCGTGGCCGAACGTGATGGAATTGATGAAGGAGGCGTGATGTCCACCACTGGTTTCGTCGCGCAAAAAATCCACTTCTGTCATCGCGCCCATGTCCCAGCCGCGCGGCAGTTGAACGGCCAGCGGAAAAATGACGCCGCCCTCGATTGCGTTGTTGCCAAGGTGGTCCTGGTTTGAGGGAAATTTTACGAACGGCAACAGGCCAAGCGCTGTTGTGCCGCCGTCGTTGCCCCAGACATTTATTTTCAGCCGGGTCGTCACGTCGCCGAATCCGGATATTTTTTGCCCTGTGCCGGCGGCGTGGTTGTTCACGCGGAAATAGTTATAGGTTTCAAGGACGACCTGAAAATCCACGTTGTTGAGCAGGCCGATTTTCAAATTCACCGGCGCGACAGCGAAAGCATCCGTTCGCGTGTCGCCTCCGCCGGACGTGTCGCGGTCGTGGGTGTGGCTCACCAAATCCATTTCCAGTTGGAAATGCCCGGAGTCCACCGTGTATGGACTTTCGGTTTTGTCCGGACGATCTGTGTTCATTTCGCGCATGAACTCGCCGGGTGTCGGATTGAACAGGGTGTAACGGGACTTATCGGGGAGTTGTGCTGGAGTTGCGCCCGACGTGTTTTGGGCTTTGGTTGCGATGCTGGCCGCCATCAGCAGCATTGCAGCCCAGCCCAAGCTGTCGTTCGCCGCAAGAGCGGATGTAGCAACGCTTCTATTATGTTGTGCAAGTTTCAGAATGTAGCAGACACTACAATAATGTGCTCGACTGTCAAGCCCGTTTCTGATTTACTTGCGAAGAAGAATAAATGGCATCGGCAAAAAATGAACTGTCTGAAAAACCGCGTGCTGGCGGAAGCCCCAAACGCCAGGCGGAATACCTGTCCCAAACCCGCCGCGAACACGCGAATGAGATCGCGGAAGACTACGTGGAGGCCATCGCCGATTTGATTGCAGAAACGGGCGAAGCGCGTGTCGTGGACCTTGCCAAGCGGCTGGGAGTTACCCATGTCACCGTGAACCGCACGATTGTCCGGCTGCAAAAGGCTGGTTTTGTCACCGCGCAACCTTACCGCGCAATCTTTTTAACAGACAGAGGACGTGATCTTGCGGCGACATGCAAAAGCCGGCACGAAACAGTGGTGGCGTTCCTCCGTTCGCTTGGCATCCCGGAAAGCGTGGCGGAAATGGACGCCGAGGGCATTGAGCACCACGTCAGCTCCGAAACACTGGCTGCTTTCAAGACTGCCGTGCGGAACGCCCGCCGTTGACAAGCAGAGGCCATCCATTGGCCATCAGGTTTGAGAGCAGGATGACGCAGAGCAGGGTGTAACCGAACGCCGAACCGCCCGCGAGGTCCGTGGCCCAGTTGCCGGGGTCCATGTAACCGACGGCGACGAGATAGCCCGGGCCGGAAAACGCCAGCAGCTTTCGCCAAAAGCCGAACGACTTGGGCACGGGAATCGTGCGATGCGCTTCCGGCAGGCTGGGCGTCTGATTGGACTGACGCCAGGCCGGGGTCGAAGACTTCGCTGCGGGAGTCTCGTCGGTGTTCACGCGCCTGAAGGTAACTCAGCTTGAGTTTGCGACAAGAAACAAAGCCAGCCACCCCGGTTCAGTATCCTGAATGGCGTATCGCCCAGGTCTGGAAAGGGCATTCCTCCGGGAAGTGCGTTTGGGCCATACGCCCTCGATCCATCTAATGCGACGCAGCCGGGTGGCCATCTCCAAAAGTCTCGAACCACAACTCGGGTGGCGCACGAAAAGTGATGGGGAGTTTCCGCCAAACAAAGCGCACGGCGCAGGCGTGCAACGCGTGGTGCGGCAGAATGAGCCGGGTGCGCTGTTCGGCGGTCAGCCGGCCTTCGACCAGCGCCAGATACAAGTCCTCGTCGCCGCCGTAAATCTTGTCGCCGACAATGGGGTGGGCGAGGTGCGCCAGGTGAATGCGAATCTGATGCTTGCGCCCGGTTCGCGGCACTACACGCAACAAGGTAAAATCTCCTTCCGCACGCGAAAACCGGCGCTCGACCCAAAACTCTGTTTGCGATGGCGCGCCATCGGGCCGCACGCAATCCTTGATCGCCACGCGGCTGCGCTCGTCGCGTCCCAAGGGCGCGTCAATGACGCCGTGCTCCGCCGCCACGTGCCCGTGAACGATGGCCTGGTATTCCTTCTCGACGGCGCGAGCTTCCCAAAGTTGGCGCAGTTCGCGCGCGGCGGCGTCCTGTTTGGCCACGAGCGCGACCCCGCTGGTTTCGCGGTCGAGGCGGTTGACCAGATGCGGGCGCGCGCCATCGCCGAGGTGCAAGCGCACACGGCCAATCAGGCTTGAATGCGCGTCGCCCTTTGTCGGATGACAGACCAGTCCGGCGGACTTGTTGATGACCAGCAAGTCCGCGTCTTCGTGAATGAGGTTTAATCCCGGGTTCACGCGCACAGTCCACAGTCTGCAACGCTGGCGAGTCAAGCTCGGCGAAGCGCACCTTGTCATTCGATTGCGTGTGCTTATCCTGCGCGCGTGAACGACCCTTTCGTCACCGACGGCAAAGCTTCCACGCGTCGGAGCGCGCTCGGCGCAACGTTGATTGTCCTGATGACTTTCGCCGTTTACTGGCCGGTGTTGCGCGGCGAATTCGTCTGGGACGATCTGGTGCTGGTGAAGAAAAACCCGCTCCTGACCGGCGAACACACGCTCGGTTCGATCTGGTTTCAGGGGGACTTTCCGCTCGCCACAGTCGGGTTCTGGATTCAGCATCTGCTCTGGGGTGGGAATCCCGCCGGCTATCACGTGGTGAACATCGCCCTCCACGCGGTCAACGCCTTGCTCGTGTGGCGCGTGCTGGCGCGGCTAAAAGTCTGTGGCGCCTGGCTGGCGGCCATGATCTTCGCGGTTCATCCCGTGTGCGTGGCGTCGGCGGCCTGGATTTCCGAACTCAAAAATACCCTCTCGCTGGTCTTCTGCCTTTTGAGCCTCTTGTGGTATCTGCGGTTCGAGGATCAAAGGGCAGAGGGCAGAGGGCAGAGGGCTGAGGTCAACCCTCTGACTTCCGATCACCGATCTCCGACTTCCGGTTACTACTGGCTCTCGCTCGGCGCGTTTTTGCTGGCGTTGTTGAGCAAGACCTCCACGGTGATGTTGCCCGTGGTGCTGCTTGCCGGCGCGTGGTGGCGACGCGGGCGCGTGACCCAGTCCGACTGGCTGGCCGCCGCGCCGCATTTCGCGCTGGCGACCGCGTTCGGCCTGATGACGATCTGGTTTCAATCGCACCAAGCCATCGGCAGCGAGACCGTGCAGATGGAAAATTTCCCTGGCCGTCTGGCCGGCGCGGGCTGGGCCGTGTGGTTTTATCTCGGCAAAGCGTTGCTGCCCGTCAACCTCTCCATGATTTATCCGCGCTGGAAAATAGCCGCCACGATTGTGTCGCTGCTGCCACTGCTGTTGCTCGCCGCGGGCTTCCTGGTGTGCTGGTGGTTTCGCCGCGGGCGTGGACGGGCCGCCCTCTTCGCGCTGGGTTGCTTCACGATGACGTTGTTTCCTGTGCTGGGATTCTTCGACATGTATTTCATGGTGTTCTCGCGCGTGTCGGACCACTTCCAATATCTGCCGCTGATTTGCATCGCGGCGCTTGTCGCGGCGGCGCTCCACACCGCGTTGCCGAAGAAAATTCTCCGCTGGGTCGCGGTTGCGCTGATCGCCGCCCTGGGCATGCTGACGGCTCAACGTGCGCGGGTGTTTGCCACGGATGAAGGCCTTTGGGTGGACACGCTGGCCCGGAATCCCGCCGCGTGGAACGCGCACAACAACCTCGGCTGCATTCGGGCCGAACAGGGCCAATGGGACGAGGCGCTGCGCCATTTTGAAACTTCGCTGAAGTTGAATCCGCGCAACACCAAGGCGCTCGTGAACCTGGGCAAAGCCCGGGCCGTGGAGAAAAATTACGCGGCGGCGGAAGCGCATTTCCAGGCCGCGTTGAAAATCAAACCTGACGACGCCGACGCCCATGCCCAGTACGGTTCGATGCTGGCGGGCCTCGGAAGGAACGAGGAAGCCGCGGCGCACCTGCGCGAGGCGGTGCGATTGCGGCCGGAAATTGAAATGCGCCTGGAACTTGCGGCGGTGTATCGCGCCGCCGGAAAGATTCGCGAAGCCATCGAGCAATGCCGCCAGGCGCTGCGCGCGAAACCCGACCAGCCGGAAGCCCTCAGCAACCTTGCCTGGCTGCTTGCCACCGCTGCGGACGAGAAGCTTCGCGACGGTCAGGAAGCCGTCCGGTGCGCCGAACGAGCCTGCGCGCTCACCGGGCGACAGAAACCGCAAATGGTCGCCGTGCTCGCGGCGGCCTATGCCGAAGCGGGCCAATTCGACAAGGCAGTGGCCACGGCTCAACAAGCCGTTGAGCTGGCGCGCGCCGCCGGCAATCTGCCGTTTGCGGCCACCAACGAGCAATTGCTTCGGCTCTATACTTCGGGCCAGCCTTATCACGAACCATTGCTGAAACAAAATCGGTAAAGAGTTTGGTAGTGGTACAGTTTGAACCCTCGATCAAACCGTATCGTGAAAGAATTCCCAAAATAGGACGCGTTTTCAGAACCTCCATTGGTTGGGTGGCCGCCTGGCAAGGTGGCCGGGTTGCAGCGCTGAAAATCATGACTTCAAACTCCAACCGCCCGTTTTCTGGTCCTGGCAAACACGCTACGCCCGTGGCGCTGGATTTCGGCGCGAGTTTCAGGGCCGCCTGGTGCCGGCGGTGGGCTTCGCGGCGTTCAACCCAACCGCGCCAACCGCGCCGTGGCCGTCAGGGCCACCAACCCGAACATCAAATGGCACATCACCTTGGCCGCGCCCCGCACCCGCACCCAGCGTCCGCCATAGCGCTCCTTCAACAGACGGTTGACCCGCTCGGCCGCGCTCCGCTCCTTGAACCGTTGCGCGGGTGGGGATCAATGATCGGCACATGGCCCAACTGCGCGCTGAAGGCGTGAATCTGCGGCGCGTCGTCCGCGCTGTCCATCAGGTCGTAGAGCGAGGTCACCCGTTGCGCGGTCATCTGCGCCAACGGAATCGCCACCTGCGAATCATGCACGCTGGCGCTGGTCAGCACCGCGCTGACCGGGAAATCCCCGTCGACGGTGTCCAGATGAAGTTTGTAACCAATCCAACTTTCCTGGTGGCCTTTGGCGATGAAAGCGTGCGCCAGCCAGGTGCGCGAACAGGGCGGCGCGCCGCCTGGACTCAGATGAATTCGTTAATCAGGTTTTCGAGGAACTCCTGCCGGCCGCTGGTGTTGGGTGCGATGTCACCTTTCTTGAGCATGTAAGCTTCGAGGTCCTTGAATTTGGCTTTGCCGGCTTCGATTTTCGCGCCGATGCCACTGTCCCACGAGTTATAGCGTTGCTTCACGAACTCAGCCAACCGTCCATCCTTGCGGATGGCGGCGGCGATCTTCAGACCGCGTGCGAACGCGTCCATGCCGCCGATGTGCGCGTGGAACAGGTCCACCGGCTCGAAGCTTTCGCGGCGCACCTTGGCGTCGAAGTTCGTGCCGCCGGTTTTGAAACCGCCCATCTTGAGGATGGAGAGCATGATCTCAGTGGTTAGATAAACATTCGTCGGGAACTGGTCCGTATCCCAGCCCAGCAAAAGGTCGCCAGTGTTGGCGTCAATCGAGCCGAGCGCGCCGGCGGCGATGGCCACTTCCATTTCGTGCTGCATCGTGTGGCCGGCGAGCGTGGCGTGGTTGGTTTCGAGGTTGAGCTTGAAATCTTTCAGCAAGTCATATTCGCGCAGAAAGTTGAGGCACGCGGCGGCATCGGAATCGTATTGGTGCTTGGTTGGTTCTTTCGGTTTCGGCTCGATGTAAAACTGGCCTTTGAACCCGATGGCCTTTTTGTGCTTCACGGCCAGATGCAGAAACGCGCCCAGATGATCCATTTCGCGCTTGAGATCGGTGTTGAGCAATGTGCTGTAGCCTTCGCGCCCGCCCCAGAAAACATAGCCTTCACCTTTCAACGCGTGTGTGACCTCGATGGCCTTCTTGACCTGCGCGCCGGCGTAGGCAAAAACGTCCGCGTTGCAACTGGTCGCCGCGCCATGCACGAAGCGCGGATGGACAAACAGACACGCCGTTCCCCAAAGCAAGCCAACGCCCGTGCGCTGTTGCTCCTGCTTCAGCACTTTTACGATGTCATCAAGGTTTCGATTCGTCTCGCGCAGGTTGCGGCCCTCGGGCGCCACGTCGCGGTCATGAAAAGCGTAAAAAGGCACGCCGAGTTTTTCCATGAACTCGAAGGCCACGCGGACACGCGTCTCGGCCATCTTCATCGAGTTGGTGCCGTCTTCCCACGGGCGGATCGCCGTGCCCACACCGAACATGTCCGCCAACTGGCCACGGATGGTGTGCCAGTAAGTGACTGAAAACCGAAGTTGCTCGCGCATGGTCTTGCCCGCGATGACCTCGTCCGGGTTGTAATGCTTGAAGGCGAGCGGATTTCTTGAACGCGGACCTTCGTATTGAATTTTGGAAATACCTGGGAAGAATTCTTTGGATTGCCTTTTCATGTTCGTCAAAAAAATTGCGGCAACAGCCTAGCGACGAGGCGGGAAGGGAGCAAGCCGGGACACGACGCGGTCAGTTGGTAATCAATTCCCGCACGACGGCCTGAATGTCTCCGTGTTTCATCAATGCCTCGCCCGCCAGAATCGCGCGCGCGCCGCACTTGGCCAACCGCACAACATCCGCGCGTGTGTGAATCCCGCTTTCGGCGACAAGAATGGTCGAGAGACGAGAGTCGAGGGTCGAGGGCGCTTGCTTGTCCGCACGCCTCAGGCTCTCGACCCTTGACCCTTGACCCTCGACCAGCCGGGCCGCCAACCGCTCCGTAGTTGCCAGGTCCACTTTGAAAGTTTTCAAATCCCGGTTGTTCACGCCGATCAAGCTCGCCCCCGCCGACAGCGCGCGATCCAGTTCCGCCTCGTCATGCACCTCAACCAGCGCGGCCAACCCAGCCTCGGTTGCGAGCGTGTGAAAGTGTTTAAGCCGTGTGTCGTCCAGAATCGCCACGATCAGCAGGATGGCGTCCGCGCCCCACTCGATGGCTTCCAGAATTTGCCGCTCGTCAATGATGAAGTCCTTCCGTAGCAGCGGCAACTTCACCGCCGCGCGAATCTGTCGGAGATGATCGAGCGACCCTTGAAAAAACTTTTCGTCCGTGAGCACGGACAGACAACTCGCGCCCGCCACTTCATATTCTTTGGCGATGCGCACGGGATCGAAGTCCTTGCAAATCACGCCTGCGGATGGCGACGCCTTCTTTACTTCGGCAATCAACGCCACATCGCCACGATGCGGTTGGCGCAACGCGGTCACGAAGTCGCGCCGTTCATCCCGCTCCAACAAAGCATCGCGCAAATCGCCCGCCGCGATCAGGCGCGCGGGCAATCTCGCGACCTCGCGTTGCTTCTCTTCGACGATGGTGTCGAGAATGTTCATGAGGTGAATGACGAATGGCGAATGACAAATTCCGAATCAATGACGAAGCCTGAATGACGAAACCCAGACAGGCGGCTGCCATCTTCAGATTTCGGATTTCGGATTTCTTTCGTCATTCGTCATTCGGATTTTGTCATTCTTCTTCATCTTTGACGCCCTGCATCCGCTTCAACGGACAGCCAGCGCGCAACCAGCCGTTCACGAACGGGTCGAGGTCGCCGTCCATCACACCCTGCACGTCGCTGGTTTCGACGCCAGTGCGCAAATCCTTCACCATGCGATAGGGCTGGAACACGTAACTGCGAATCTGGTTGCCCCACGACACGCTGCCTTTCTCGCCGTAGAATCGCTCCATCTCCACCTTCTGCGCGTCCACGCGCTGGGCGTAAATTCGCGAGAGCAACAGCGTCATCGCTGTGGCGCGATTCTGGTGTTGCGAACGCTGGGCTTGCGACGCCACCACGAGGCCGGTGGGAATGTGGGTGATGCGCACGGCGGTTTCCACCTTGTTCACGTTCTGCCCGCCTTTGCCGCCGGAGCGAAAAGTGTCCACATGAAATTCCGTCGGCGGGATGACGATTTCCGAAGACGTCTCCTCAATTTGCGCAATCGTATCCACGCTCGCAAAACTGGTGTGCCGTCGCTTGTTTGAGTCAAAAGGCGAAATGCGCACGAGGCGATGCACCCCGCGCTCCGCCTTGCAGAAGCCATAAGCATTCTCGCCCTCAATCAACATCGTCACGCTCTTGATGCCCGCGCCTTCGCCCGCTAGCGCGTCTTCGACCTCCACCTCCCACCCGCGCGACTCCGCCCAACGTTGATACATCCGCAACAGCATGTTGGCCCAGTCGCATGCCTCCGTGCCGCCCGCGCCGGCGTTGATGCTCAGGATGCAGTTGTTCCGGTCATGCGGACCGTTGAGAAAGATTTTGAGTTCAAGCGCGTCGAGGCTCTTGAGAAATCTGGCGACGTCGCGTTCGAGTTCCTTCTGGACCTTGGCCTGTGCATCGGGCGGTTCGCCTTCGCCCAACTCGGCCATTACTTTGAAATCGTCCAGGTGCTTTTCGGCTTCGAGCAGCGGCTCAATTTTGCCGCGAAGCGAACTGGCCTCCTCGATCAGCTTCTGCGCCTGCTCGCGATTGCTCCAAAAACCATCCGCCGCCATCTGCGAGTTCAACTCGCCGAGGCGTTTCTGCGCGCCCGGCACGTCAAAGAAACCTCCGCAAGTGCGTGAGTTTCAGCGACGCCGTGGCGAGTTCAGCTTTGACGGTTTCGAACATGCATTAAGGATAGAGGATGGAGGATGGAGGATGGAAGATGGAAATTTGAAAACTGGAGGCAAGAAAATGAACGGAAGTGACAGTTGCCCAAGCCGCGCCACGTTCAGCGGTGTGCCGCGCCCGCATTCGTGACTGAGAAACTCACAGGGAAGCCGTTTGTTAAAACAAGCGACCAACCGCGAAGGCTATTTTGCCCATAACGGATGGAGCGGATGCGTTGAGTACGCGCTTTGGGTTTGTCGAGTGCCGGGAAAAGCATTGCCGCTAGAATCGCGCTGATGGCAATCACCACGAGAAGTTTAATCAAGGTGATGACTTTGATTGGCTTGGTGAGGGGAAACTGCTTCACAAATTTCACGGCATGACTAGCCGGTTCGTGGTCGTGCCGGTTCCAACCAGAGCCTGCTGAAAACGCACGCTGCTAAATCCCTGCACCGAGCCGTCGGCCAAAGCGACGTTGCCTTGAAGAACATGCCGCGTTGGCAGCCAGGCAATCGTGCTGTTCGTCCAGAGTTCGAGTATTCCGCGTTTCGGCTTTGTGCCATTGACCGTAAAATTGTCGTCCCCGGACAAAAACATTTGGGGATGTGTCTCGGCAGCATCAAGGGCGACAAAGTAGCTGATGTTTCCATTGCGCAGCGAACTCCAATTCGTCGCCGCAATGCGGTTTGTGTCGGCGGGGCAAACCAGAATTCTTGGCGTGCTTAGTTCGTTCGACAAAACAAGAAAATGGACGTAGGGAATGCCGCTCCCGACCAATTCCATCGTGCCGCCGTTCGTCGCCGAAACGTGGTCGGGGTATTTGTCGCCGTGATCCGATCCCCATAGCCGGAACGCCAGGCCGAGTTGCTTCAGATTATTGGTGCAGTTAATCCTCTTCACTCGACGATGCGCCGGCAACAACGCTGGAAGGAAGACAGCTATCAGCACGGCGAGAATGACCGTAACAAGGATCGCTTCAAGCAGCGAGAATCCGCCGCTATTTCGGCTTTGCTAAATTTGCTTCATGCCGTAAGACTCCAAGCACTGCCGGTGCCATGACTTCTCAAGCTCAACTCTACCGGCAAATCGCAATCCGTTGCGCGAGCTTCGCGCATTTTGAGTTATCCGCACTCCGCTCAATCATAAAACGGCTTGGTCGGCGGTGGCTTCTTCAAGAGTTTGCGAACGAGCTTGGTGAGCCGGCCCGTCGTATCCTGAGTCATTCCCGTCAGCGGTTCGCAATGGCCGCTGCACACCGGGCACAGCCGCAGGACGCGGCCGCCCGCCCGCTGGAGGATGTGAACGCACGCGCCGCAAAACTTCCGGTGACATTGCTTGCAAGCCATGGTGGCCACCGTTTCGGGATGATTTTCGCAGGCCGGCAGTTCGTGGCCGGACGCCAGGACGGGTGCGTCCTTCACCTCCATGCTCACGTCGCCCAACCGCAGGACCTGGCCGGATTCCAGCGGACATTGTTCCACCTGTTCGCCGTTGACAAACACGCCGTTGGAGGAATCCATGTCGCGCACGCACATCCACTCCTCGTTAAGTTCCACCTCGGCGTGAAAGCGGGAAATGGAGTGATGATCAATCTGAAAATCGTTCCGGGAGGAGCGGCCCAGCCGGTTGATGCCGCGTTTGAGCTCGATGACCTCGACGGGCAACCCTTCAGTTTTGATGACTAGTTTCGCCATGACCGAGTTTGCGATTCATTCAACCGCACATTTCGCCCTTGAAATAGGGCTACCAACGTTCAAATCATTCTCAAAGTGAAATTCGCCATTTGCAATGAGATTTATCAAGGCTGGAAAATCGAGGACACGCTGGCCCACGCGGCACGGCTCGGCTACGCCGGATTGGAAATCGCGCCGTTCACGCTCGCCAATTCCGTCAACGACATCCCCGCCGCCGAGCGGCGGCGTATCCGCGACATCGCGGCACGGAACAACATCGCCATCGTCGGCCTGCACTGGCTGCTGGTGAAGCCCGAGGGACTTTATCTCAACCACACCGACGCCGCCATCCGCGAGCGCACCGCGAAATATTTCTGCGACCTTGTGGATTGCTGTGCCGACTTCGGCGGTACAATCATGGTGGTTGGCTCGCCCAAGCAGCGAAACATTTTGCCCGGCGTCACCCGCGAGCAGGCGTGGGATTGGACTGCCGCCACGTTTCGCGACCCGGTGAAGCGCGCGGAAGATCGCGGCGTGACCATTTGTTTCGAGCCGCTCTCACCCGCAGAGACGAATTTCATCAACACGGCCGCCGAGGCGATTGAGTTCACGAAGCCGTTCAACTCGACTGCGTTCAAGATCATCATTGATGTGAAGGCGATGTCTTCGGAGTCAAAGCCGATTCCTCAAATCATCCGCGAATCGTCGCCGCACTTCGCGCACTTTCACGCGAACGACAAGAACCTCAAAGGCCCGGGCTTCGGCGACGTGGATTTCAAACCCATCGCTGCGGCGCTGAAGGAGGTTGGTTACAGCGGTTTTGTTTCCGTGGAGGTGTTCAAGTTTGAAGAAGGCCCGGAAGTGATCGCGGGCAAGAGCATCGAGTATTTGCGGCGGACTTTCGCCTGAGCCGTGGGTAGGGCGCGCCACTCCGTGCGCGCCGTGGTTGCTGTTGTGTTTTTGGGGAACGCGGCGCGCACGGAGTGAGACTGTCTCAAAACTCCGGACCGATTTTGAATGAATT
>CAYIOH010000057.1:2217-12583 GCA_964364975.1 uncultured Bifidobacteriaceae bacterium | reverse complement strand
TATTTTCGTTTTGCCCTTCTTACTGCCATCGGTTGCTTTCTCTCCGAGACGATCAAGCCGCGCGGGGCGCGCGCCCTTGAATTGATCCAGCGCCGCCTGCAACTTTTTCGCGGCAGCCGCCGCCTCGCCTTCAAGGGAGGCGACGGTGAGCGGCCGTTGTTCTCCCGCGTCCTGGCCGAGGTCAAAGAAGTTGCCGGAGCGGTAAAGTTTGAATCGTTGATCAAAGGCAAACTCGCGTACGGTCAGGTCGGCGCCTTGACGCGGCGAATACCACGAATAGAGCCATTCGCGCGGCTGCCCCTTTTCACCGCGCAGTTGCGGGAAGAAACTGCGGCCATCCAACTTCATGCCGAACGGCAGCTTCACACTGGCGGCCTCAAGCAGGGTCGGCAGGAAATC
This sequence comes from uncultured Bifidobacteriaceae bacterium, assembly GCA_964364975.1. Classification (GTDB taxonomy): domain Bacteria; phylum Verrucomicrobiota; class Verrucomicrobiia; order Limisphaerales; family JADLHS01; genus JALOTT01. The sequence goes on along the minus strand of CAYIOH010000057.1, from coordinate 12,184 downwards.
GGTGCTGTCCACAAGGTCGGCGTGGACTTTGCCAGCGACGACGTGGCCGGGCCAGTTTGCAATGAGCGGCACGTGCATCCCGGCGGCGGTCGTCGAGCCTTTGCCGCCGATGACGATGCGGTCGCCCATCTTCGAGCGCGTGCCTTTACCCGTGCCGTTGTCGCCAAGGAAGAGGATCAACGTGTTGTCGCGGAGATCAAGCGCTTCAAGTTTCGCGACCACTTTGCCGATGAGTTTGTCCATGTACTGCACCATATCGCCGAAGTGCTCCGCCGCCACGTTGACCTTCTCTCCCTGCGCCTTCGGGTCCCAAGTTTTACTGTCGGGGGTGGGCTGGTAAGGAGCGTGAGTTAGCATCATCGGATAGTACAGCAAAAATGGTTTGTCTTTCTTGCGAGTGATGAAGTCCAGCACGTAGTCGTTCACGAGGTCGGGGCCATATTCGCCATTCGTGTAATCCTTCTCGAGGCCGTTGACGTCGAGGCCGGGATTCGCGTAACGCGGCGGACGGCGCGTGTGTTGCCAGAGGCAATACTCGTCGAAGCCGAACTTTTTCGGCAGGTCGAGATCGTGCCCAAGCTGCCACTTGCCTGCGATGCACGTGGCGTAACCGTCGGTCTTGAGCAGGTTGGCGAACGTGACAGCTTGTGGGTCCATGTTTCCAAAATTGATGTAATTCCTCGCGTTGGAGAATCCGGTCATCAACTGCACGCGCGTCGGGGTGCATAGCGGTTGCGCGTAACAGTGCGTGAAACGCGCACCGGTCGCGGCCAGCTTGTCGAGCACCGGCGTCCGGTAACTTGTGCCGCCGTTCGCACCGATGGTTTCGTAGCCCAGGTCATCGGCCAGGATGAGGATGAGGTTGGGTTTCGCGGCGACGGCCTGCGGCAAGACGCTCATAAGCGCTGCCAGACTTGCGAACAGAAGAATGACTCGTTTCATGGTTTAATGACGCCCATGTTTCTATGTCTTGAAGGCCGGACTGCCAAGAACGTTCTTGAGGGACAGCGCATCTTGAGCGTGGCGGCAGGCATCCTGCCTGCCAGTGACCGCAGCTTCCCAGCCGCCAGTGGCGACGCCTCGACCAAGGGCGCAGAAGTGCTCTAACTCGGATGCCGGTCATTTCCCGCTTTTCACAACCGGGTTTTGGCTTACCTTTCCCCCGTGCCTTTGACGGAACATATGACGCGATTGGCCAAGCAGGCCAAGGCCGCGTCGCGCGAACTCGCCAAGCTGACGACGGCGGAGAAGAACGCGTGTCTCCTCGCCATGGCCGACGCGTTGGAGAAAAACGCCGATGCCCTCAAGCAGGCCAACGCGCTCGACATGGAAGTCGGCGCGAAGCTGAACCTCTCCTCTGCAATGCTCGACCGGCTCAAGCTCGACGACAAACGCATCGCCGCGATGGCGAAAGGTCTGCACGAGGTCGCTGCCCTGCCCGACCCGGTAGGCCGCATCCTTGACGAACGCACGCGGCCCAACGGCTTGAAGCTCCAAAAAATCTCCACGCCCATCGGCGTCGTGGTCATCATTTATGAATCGCGGCCCAACGTGACCGCGGACGCAGCGAGCCTGTGTTTCAAATCCGGCAACGCGACGATTCTGCGCGGCGGCAAGGAGGCGTTGAATTCAAATCAACTCATCGCCCGGACGATGATCGAGGCGGGCCGCAAGACGAATGACCGATTCCCGGAGTACGCGATTCAAGTCGTGCCCGTGCCAGACCGCGAAGCGATTCCCGCGTTGCTATCGCTCACGCAATACGTGGACCTCTGCATGCCGCGCGGCGGCGAACGCTTGATCCGCGCCGTGGCTGAGTGCAGCAAAGTCCCCGTGATCAAGCATTACAAGGGCGTCTGTCACGTCTTTGTGGACGCCGACGCGGACTTGAAGATGGCCGAAGAAATCGCGATGAACGCGAAAGTCCAGCGCCCCGCCGTTTGCAACGCGATGGAAACCCTGCTCGTGGATAAAGCGGTCGCGGAAAAGTTTCTCCCCGTCATCGGCGAGCGGTTGTGGCAAAAGCACGTTGAGCTTCGGGCCGACGAAACCGCCCTCAAGCTGCTTGACGCAACACGCAACACGCAACACGAAGCCAAGCTCAAGCCCGCACACGAGCAGGACTGGTTCACCGAATACAACGACTACATCCTCAACGTCCGGGTGGTGGATGGCGTGAAGGCGGCGATTGACCACATCAATTACTACGGCTCGGCCCACTCGGACAGCATCGTGACGCGCAACGAATCCCGCGCGAAACAATTCCTGGCGGAGGTGGATTCGGCGGCGGTTTATTGGAACGCTTCCACGCGCTTCACCGACGGCGGCGAGTTCGGCATGGGCGCGGAGATCGGCATCAGCACCGATAAGATCGGCGCGCGCGGGCCGATGGGCTTGGAGGAATTGACCAGCTACAAGTGGGTTGGATTTGGGAACGGGCAGGTCCGCACGTGACGAATCGTGTTGCAACCACGGCTGCTTCCACTCCATGGCCGACATGTTGGATTGGCCAGCCTGAGGCTTCCTTCTCTTGTTCTCCTAGAAAGCGTTCCCTTCACGGATCGCCACCAGCGTTACCGGGCCAAGCAATCCGGACGCCAGCAGTTCGGTGTCTTTCGTGAAAGGATTCCACGTAGTCCGCGCCACGCGCTGCTCCGCCGGCAACCCGGCATCGCCAATCAAGCGGTTCGGCCAGAGATTCGCAACCGTCACTTCAAGCTGGTTTTCGCCGGGACGTAATGGAGCTGTCACATCTACGCGAAACGGCGGTTTCCAAACTGTGCCCACGTCCTTGCCATTCAGTTTCACCCGTGCCATGACTTCGACGCGGCCAAGGTCCAAGAAAAGTTGAGAGTTGAGAGTTGAGAGTTGAGAGTTCTGCGGTTGCCAGTCGAACGCTTTGCGGTAAGTCGCCACGCCGCTGAAGAACTTCACGCCAGCCTCGGCGTGCTTCGACCAATCAGTCAGCGCATCGAGCGAAATCTTCTCCGGCGCGCCACGACCGAGCTGAAAGCGAACTTCCCATGGTCCGCCGACTTCCGCGACCGTTGTGAACTCGTCCCAGTTGCGGCCTGCCGCTCTTGCGGACGGAGCTTTCGCCAGCTTGCGGAACACGACAAACAAAGAGTCGTGCGAGTCGAGCTTCAGCGGCACAAACGTCCGCCCACCGCGCTCCTCCCAGACCTGCGCCTGACGGGTTTTACCCGTGAGTGGATTCCAAAACTCCGGCGCTTTGCCAGTCACGCGAAAAGTTGCAGTTGCAGTGCAAGTCTCAGCACTGCGATTTGCCACAAAGTAAATGTCGGTGCTGCCATCGCGGCGATGCGTGTAGCGCAGCGGGCCGTCCGACTCGAAATCCGGCGGCACGCCGTCCGCGCGTAACAACGCCGCCAACCCGTCGTAGTCAGGATAAATCTCCGGCAACGTTTCCGCCCTTCCGGGACGCGCCCACGGCGCCATGCCGAACGGGCCAAGCTCCATTGCCGCGCTCCAGTCCGCATCGCTCGTGTCGGAAGTCTGCCAGCCTCGCTGCACCCTCGTTGAAGCCTGCCATGCGGCGTCTGAATGCACTTCAACCGTCTTGCCGCCGCTCAGTCGAACGAACACCGACGCGATCAAGCCAGCCGGATTCGGTTGTTCGCCGCCGTTTTCCGCTGTGACGGCGAGAACGTTTGTGCCGGGCTTGAGCGACGAGGCGATGTCAAACTCCTGCACCTGCGTGAAGTTGTCGCCCCCACCAACCTTGCGGCCGTTCACCCAAAGCGTGAACGCGTTGTCCGCCGTCAACGCGATGCGGGCCGACTCGATATCGCCTTCCGGCAAAACCAGCGTCCGGCGGAAATGGCGCTTCCCTACCGGCGCGGCGGACGCGGGATTACCTTCTGCAAACCAAATCCATTTCGCCTCCTTCAACGGCTCCGCCGGCAATGAGTTTGTCTGGTCGTGCTTCTTGAACTCGCCACTCCAAACCATTCGGCCTTTGCCGAGTCGGCGTTCCGTGACTTTGGTTGGTGGTGCGGACTCACCCCAAATCTCGCGGGCCAGGTTTTGCACCTCCACATCGCACTGCGGATAGTTGGCGAGGCTCGGCGATTTGCGCGGTGGCACGCCTACGATCGTGGCGCCGGCTTGGGCGAGTTCCTTCACCTTGCGCAGGAGCCCGGGCGTCATCGTGTCCACGTTCGGCAAGGCGAGAAGGCGGTAGCTCGTGCCGCCCGGGAAAACGATCTGACCGCGCTTCACTGTGGCGCGCGCGAGAAGCGTTTCCGGCGAGCAGGCGTCGAAGTTGTATTCGCGGTGATCCGGCGGATTGCCGCGCACGGCGGAGGCTGGCGGGCGAAACGCGTGCGGCGCGCCTTCCGGTGTGAGGTAAAGAATGTCCGCCACGGCCTCACCCTGCCGCAGCATCACCTGGCAGCGCGCGAGGTAGCGGTGGAACTCGCCCGCCATGTCCCACCAGGTTTGCGTCCGCTCCCAGTGGACGCCGTAAGGCCCCATGGTCATGCCGGGCCAGCGATCGAGCCACGGTTGATGCGCGTAGCGGTGAAAGACAATGCGGTTCACGCCGGAGCAAAACGCCCAATCGCCAAGCGCCTTCAAATTTCCCGGATGAAACAGCCAGCGTTCCTTGTCATCGGACGTGAACGACTCCGCCGCGACGATCCGCTTGCCCCAAGTGTGCGCGATGGAAGCCGCTTCAAAGCAACTGTACCAGGACTCAAAACAATTAGCCCAGAACTCGCACATCGGCACGTCAGCGACTGCCCCGAGGTTCAGGTCGGCGGTCGGGTTCATGTCGTAAGGCTCGATGGACAAGCCCATGCCGTGTCGGTGCGCAAGCTCCTTGAGATGCTGCGCGTGGTTTTCGAGGACGAGCTCTTGCGCCGTCTGGCGCACGTCCCAAAGGAAACGTTCCGTGATCTCGCGGCTCTCGACGATGCGACCGGTGAAGGCAGGCAGGTAACGTAGCGGATCGTAGCCGCGTCGCTTGCGGAACTCGTCACGAAACGCGGTGGTCCAGTTCTGCGCCCCCATTTCCCAACTGTCAATGTGCAGCGAGGTCCAGCCCACATCGCGACGCTTGTTTTGGCCGATCTCGTGGAGCAACGTGCCGACGAACTGCTCGAAGTGCGTGTCGAGGGCCGCCTTGTCGAACTTGTCACATTCGAGACCCAGGCCGGGCGCGGGCGCGGGCCGCGTGTTCGCACCGGTGCTCGTCCGACCAAAGCGCATGACGGTCCAGTTGCCAGGGGGCGCAGTCCAAGTCAAGTTGCCCTGAGCATCCAGACGGTCAGTGAGATCAAGGATTCTGCTAGAAGCAATCGCGGCGCCTTCGGGCACGGCGGGAAAGTCCGCCGACGTGGGAATGAACGGCTTGACGCTGGGCATGGAGGAAAACGGATCGCGGATGTAAAGCGCCTTGTGCTCGATGTCGGCGATGTGCTCGTTGCCAACCAGGGTCGGAAACGCGAGCACGGCCACGTCGCGGTAGAACTCATTCTGCGCCTTGAGCAATTCCGGTGGCAGACCACCGGTGCCGAAGTAAGGCTTGCGCGGCACAGGCTGCGGCAACACACCGTTGAAATTCGTTGGCCCGACGATTTCCACTTCGCTCGCCACAATGTGCTGCATGGATTGCTCGGGCTTGACCCACGGTCCGCCGCTGCCGGTCCAGCCGGGGCCGGCGTTCAGCGTGATTTGCAGGCCCAACCGCTCTGCCTCCGCTACGACATGCTTGAACAGCGCGCGCCACTCCGCACTCATGAACTTCACCGGCCCTTTGGGAATGCCCACGTCCACCTCCATGATAATGACACCGCCGATGCCGGCGCGTTCCATCGCTTCGAGGTCGGCGGTGATCCCCTCGCGGCTGAGGTTGCCGTCCATCCACATCCAATAAACCCAGGGACGCGCGTCGGGCGGCGGCACCGCAAAGCTGGCGGCCAAATCGCCGGACCTGAGGGTCGCCTTGGTTGGACGCTCCTTCGCGGGGCGTGCCGGAGGCGGCTTCCCTTGTCGCAGAAAAAACTCCACCAGCCGCGGGTTTTGAAAAAACTCCGCGCAGACCTGGTGGCCCTTGCCTTCGATGACCACCAGTTCCATCTCGCCGCCGAGCGCGCGGTAGCGCCGCGCGAGTTCGCCGCTGTTGCGTTCGAGCGGCACGACGGTGTCCGCGTCGCCGTGCAAATGCAGGATCGGAATCCGCGCGCGGGCCAGCGGGGCGAGCCGGTCAACCGGATTGTGCTCGCCAAGGTGCGCCGCGAGCTCGGCTTCACTCAGATTGTAAGCCGGACTCGATTTGGCCAAGCCCGGCCAACTGGACGGGTCGCACACGGTGTAGATGCCGCCGATGCACTTCACGAAGTCGGGATGCTCCGCCGCCCAGTTGTAATGCATCAAGCCGCCGCGACTCTGCGGCAGCAAGCAAGCACGCGGCGCCAGCCGGTATTTCTTCACGACCGCCCGGTAGAACTCGGTGAAGGCCGCGCGGCCCGCCGGGTTGCCAAACGACTCGCCCACGTCCACGCCGCCGATGGCAAAGCCATGCGTCAGCAATTGCTCAAACATCCAGGCGTGGCTCGCGTCCGGAAGCCCGCCCCCGGGCCGAACGAATGTGGGCGCATACCAGAGCCACGGACGCGAACCGTCGCGTGCCGGCTGGCGCGGCAAGATCACGAAACCCTTGTGCCGGCCGGCTCCGACAAGAAAGTCCTCGCGCTGCGCGCCGTACTGGGTCGAGCGGGTGATGCCGGAAATCTCCACAGACGCTCGTTGCGCCGGATGTTCCGCGGCCCGCGCCGCCTCGGCGCCGATGACCAGTGCTGCGACGGCCAAAGCGATCCGGCCCACGGCGGATTCATGACCGGAGCGCGGACAGCCTTGTCCGCGAGTTCTTCGGCGCCGGTCAATGGACGCGCGGACAAAGCTGTCCGCGCTCCTTTCCCATCCGTTGTTTAATTCACTTTGTCTCTGGTCCATAGGCCGAATCAGTTGCGCTCGGGCGCAAGGAGCCACACCGGACCGATCAGGCCGGACTCCAACAGCGTCGCACCGGGCCGGTTGAACTTGCCGACGTTCGTGACGGTTCTCCGTTCCTCCTTCGGCAGGCTGGCATCGCCGATCAGCCGGTTGGGCCAGAGGTTCACGACCTCGACTTCCAGTTCGTTGTCCTTCTCCCGGACGGCCCGCGTGATGTCCACACGCCACGGCGCGGTCCACACAATGCCGAGGTCGTTGTTGTTGAGCCGCACTCGCACGAGGTTTTTGACCCGGCCCAGGTCCAGGTGGATTTCAGATTTCAGATTTGAGATTTCAGATGTCGCGAGGTCAAAGATCCTCCGGTAGGTCGCTGTGCCGGAGTAATGGCGGATGCCGTCCTCGGCCCGCTTCGTCCAATCGTCCAGCTTCGCGAACGTCACCTGCTCCGGGCCGCCCCAGCGCGGATCGAACGACACCTCCCACGGGCCGCTCAACTCGGTGATGATTTTCAACTCCGGGAAGTTCTTCGCGTTCTTGGCAGTTCTGGCGGGCCCTTTCCGGAACACCACGAAGAAACTCTGCTTCGGCTCGAACTTGAGCGGCACCACGGTCCGACCATCCTCAACGGTGAATTCTGGCAGAGCGCGAGTTTCACCCGTCACGGCGTCCCACAGTTCCGGCCGACTGTTTGCGTTGCGGAAGGCGGCTCGCGCCGCAACTTGGCGGTCGCCGATGTTGGCTACGAAGTAAATGTCCGTGTTGCCATCCCGACGGTGAATCCAATCCAGCGGCACTGTGACGCCGTCGAAACGCTTCTCGATTTGCGCAGGCGTCAGATCCTGAAACTCGACGTCCGGCGTGAGGCGGTCCGCGGCGACAACTTCCTCCGGCGTGCGGCCCCAGATCACCCGGCCCCGACCGACCTTGCGTTCACCTGCTGCGCCAGGATTCTGGCTCCACAACTCACGCGCAAGCGAGCTTACTTCCTCATCGCATTTCGGCCAGTTGGACAACCCGGGCGCCCGTTGCGGTGCGGAGCCAATCACGGTCGCACCGCCCTTCACCAGGTCCTTGATCTTGCGCAAAACCAGCGGCGACATGGCGACCGTTTTCCGGTGCGGCAGGATCAGGTAGCGATAGCTCATGCCGTCTGGCAACGTCAGGCGGCCCTTTTTTACCGAGAGCCGGTTGAGCAGCACCTCCGCGTTGATCGTGTCGCAGTCGAAGCCCGCAGGCAGCGGCGGGTTGACATGCGAACGCGCCGGCACGTAATTCGGCACATCCTCGCCGTAGAAGTAGCAGAAGTCGGCGGCGAAGAGTCCCTGCCTGAGGAGGTGCTGGCAACGCGCGAGGTAGGTCAGCCACGCCTGGCTCATGTTCCACCACGTGATGTGCGAGTCGAAATGCGTGCCGGCGGCTTCCCATTGGTAGCCGGGGAACGCGTTCACGTCCGGCTGGTGAACCCAGAAGCAAAGCACGTTGCGGGTGAGGCCGGCGCAAAACGCCCGGTCGCCAATGTCTTTCATCGTGAACGGGTCCTCCTCCCAGTTCGGGCCCATCGTTGTGTAAGCTTCCGCCTGGCAGATGGGCCGGCCATAAACGTGCGCCGCGGACGCCGCCTGTTTGACGAGATCACAGAAACCTTCCACCCCGGTGAGCCACGCTGCGTGCTCCTTCCCTTCGTCCGTCCGCTTCCAGAATTCGGTCATCGGGATGTCGTTGCCCCCGGCGCACTGGAGCGCGTCAATGTGATGCCAGAACGGGCCGGACGATTCCGGGTGGATGCCAATGCCGGCCCGATGCGACAGCTCCGCGAGTCGGCCGTAATAATTCGCCGCGTAGAGATCGCCAATCGTGCGGCGGATGTCCCACAGGAAACGGTGCGTGGCTTCGCGGCTCTCGACGATACGCCCCGCGAGAACCGGCATCCACTTGAACAAATCGTAGCCACGCCGCGTACGGAATTCCTCGGCGAACCGCGGCGACCAGCTCGGATTGCCCGACTCGTAACTGTCCACGTGGAAATACTTCAGAGACTTGGCCCCGCTGCGCTTCGCGTCGTCGAGCAGCAGCTTCGCCGTGTGCGCGAAGTGATCGTCGAAAGCCTCGCGGCTGAAGTAATCAATCTCGTAACCCTGTGCGCCAGGGCTGACGCATTTGGTGCGTGAACCCAGCAGCGTGTAGCCGAAGCGCAGAACCAGCCAGCGCCCCGCCGGCGCGTGCCAGGTCAATCGGCCCTCCGCGTCGAGTCGTTCCGTCAGTACCTGAACTTCGTCGAGTCGGCACGCGGCGTCCGATGCGTCCATGGACTCGTCCGAAGCCAGTAGGTCAGCGAGTTCGCGGCTGGACCGAGACTTGGCGTACGCGCGGCCAGCTTTGAGTTCGAGATTAGGGATTTGGTTTGTGCTCTCACCGCGCAGGGGCAAAGCCAAGACCGCGATCTCCCGATAGAACTCGGTCCTGGTAATCGGATGGGGCAGGGTCAACGACTTCTCACCGGGGCCGTCCACAATCATGTCCGACCAGACGAGTGTCTTCGCGGCGTTTTCCGGGGTCACCCAAGTGCCGCCAGCGTTCCAGCCGCTGCACAGATTCACGCCGAGCGTAATGCCGTACCGGTCCGCTTCGCGCAGCGCGTGCCGAAACAACTCGCGCCATGCCTCGCCCATGAACACCGCGCCCTTCGGTGCGTTCGTCTTGCCTTCGCCCGCGTCGAAGAGCAGCACACCCGCGATGCCCTGCCTCCTCATTGCTTCGAAGTCCGCCGTGATGCCTTCCCGGTTCGCCGCGCTATCGAGCCACCACCAGTAAGCCCAAGGTTGGGCCGAGCGAGGTGGCTTGAGGAAACTGCGCTCGAGCTCACCGCTGCCCGCAGACGAAACTGCCGAAGCGAGAACCAGCAGAATGGCGAGTGCGCCAAACCGTCGTAGCGGCGTCTCGGCAGAGCGCCGCATTCTACGCAACAGAAAAACCAAATGGCGGCGCTCTG
>CAYIOH010000057.1:0-2207 GCA_964364975.1 uncultured Bifidobacteriaceae bacterium | reverse complement strand
CGGGAGCAACGGTGCGAGTCGGTGGAATTCTTCATGGCTTGGCAAAGTTTTTCGGCGCGGCCTGACACGCGGTTTCATACTCCTGACGGAGCGACGCCACAACTTCGGTCACCGGCGCGATTTCGTGGATCGTCCCAATCCCGTGTCCGGCGGACCAGATGTCTTTCCATGCTTTGGGCTTGTTTGCCTCCGGCGCAAACATCTTCAACGCCGGTTTGCCGCCCGCCTCGACAAGCGATTCCGGGTCAATCCCGCTGGCGGCGATGCTCGGGCGCAGGTAATTCCCCAAGACACCACTGAACGCGGAAGTGTAAGCAATGTCGGCGGCGGTGTGCTCGACAATCATGCGTTTGTAAGCCTCCGGCACGTTCGCCTCGTGCGTCGCGAGGAAGCGCGTGCCGAGGTAGGCAAAGTCAGCACCGAGTGTTTCCGCTGCACGGATCGCGCGTCCGTTCGAAATAGCTCCCGCCAAGGCTAGCGGCCCGGGCCAGAACTCCCGCACCTCGGCGACGAACGCGAACGGTGACAGCGTGCCGGCATGTCCGCCTGCTCCGGCGCAAACCAGGATCAATCCATCCACGCCGGATTCAATCGCCTTGTGCGCAAACTTCACGGTTGTGACATCGTGAAACACAATGCCGCCGTAAGCATGGATCGCTTTCACGGCTTCGGCGGGCTTGCCGACAGAAGTCACCACGAACGGCACGCGGTGCCGCTCGACGACAGCGAGGTCCTCCGCCAGCCGCGGGTTTGTGCTGTGAACGATGAGGTTCACACCAAACGGCGCGACCGGCACGCCGGGCTGGGCGGCGCGATGCGCTTCGAGCTCGCGTTGGATGCGCGTCAGCCATTCATCGAGCATTTCGGGCGAGCGGGCGTTCACACTCGGGAACACGCCCGGGATGCCTGCCTTGCACTGGGCAACCACCAACTCCGGTCCGCTCGCGATGAACATCGGCGCGCCGATCACCGGCAGCGCGAGGCGGTTTTTGAAAAGCTCAGGAATCGGCATGGATCATTTCTCAAAAGTGCGATTGGTCTATTCCACAGCGCTCCGCCAATGCAGTTTTCATCGGATGAGAGCCTGATTGACGACTTGCAACTTCACAGGTCCGATCAATCCGGACTCGAGCAGGGCATCGTTCTTCTTCCACAACCGCCACATCGCAAATGTGAAACGTCCAGTCGGGCTTGGCTTGCCTTGCTGCAACCAGTCCGGCCATTTTCTTCAGTGTGCCGTCGGGATTGCGTTCGCTGTTCTCCGGCAACTGCTCGTCGCCAATCAACCGGTTGGGCCAGAGGTTCACGACTTTGATCTCAAGCTCATTCTTGCCACGCTTCATGGCTTCGAGGTCGGCGGTGATGCCGTTGCTGGTGATGTTGCCGTTGAGCCAGAACCAATAGACCCACGGCCGGGCTTCAGGCGGCGGCTGCCGGAAACCGGATTCAAGACTGCCGGCGCGGACTGACAGGCAAATCAGTGCGCCGCAAAGCAGCAAGTGCGGTAGAGTCTTCATGCGTGTTTGGGGAAGGATCGTATTCATGCGGGGAAAGCCATGACCCAGTGCATGCCGCTTCATGCACGCGACTCTAGCCGGGCTGCAACCGTTGGCAAGACTCCTTTCGCAACCCGCCGTGCGAAAGCGAATTCGCCTCCGGCGGATTATTCCACCGGAGGCGAGTGCTTCGATATGCGAATGGTGGCTCAGGCTTCCCAACCGCGGCGATTCTTGCGGCGGACGAACTGCTCGGCCTCCGGCAGGTTGGTGGATTTCATGTTCGGTCCGTCCCAATCCACGCGGCGACCCTCACCCACGCGCAGCGCGACGCAGCCGAGCAAGATGATCTCGGTCAGATACGCGGCGATGTCGAAGTTGGAGTAGGCAGGCGTGCCTTCCTTCATCATGCGGAACCATTCCTGCATGTGGCCGGGCGAGCGCGGGATGCTCTGCGGCACCGCCGTGCAGGCTTCGTGTTTGTCGCCCGCGACCATTTCATTCTGGTCCTTCATCGCCACGAAGAAACGCGCGCCGTAGTCGTCCGGTGAAAACAACTTGCCCTTCTCGCCGATGATGAGCGAGCCGGAGTGCGGCAGGGTGCCCATGGTGGCAGTGATTTCCTTCACAGTGTCGGCGTCCGGGCGACAGGGCTTGAGGGCGTCGCGCGGGTTGCCGTTCTGCTCGGCGGATCTGTCGCCGCCGGCGCTG
>CAYIOH010000056.1:0-12637 GCA_964364975.1 uncultured Bifidobacteriaceae bacterium | reverse complement strand
CTTGAGTTGGCCCAACGCCTCTTTCAATCTGGGCCATTCCAGTTCGTCCTTCCACACCCAGAGTGGCATCGCGCGAAAATCCACCGGCGGAGTTCGGAAGTTGGCGCGCAGTCCTTCGTAGGTGGATGTTTTCAGGCCGGGCTTCAGGCTGCGCAACTGCCGCACCAAATCCGTCGGGTTCTGTGGCGCTGGCGGCGACGCTTCGGAGGCGCCGAATCCGGTTGAACAAAACCCCCACAAAGCGCCCAGGCCCATCAACCCCAGCCAGGTTCTCCACCGTGGGCTGGAACTTCGGCTCACTTGCTTCCTTTCGGTTGAACACGGTGCCGGCGCCGCTTTGCCCGGCGCGATCCGAACACGGTCAATGAGTGACTCAAGCGCGTTCATTTGTCGGCGCGCATTTCAGGTGGTATCGCTGTTTCCGGCAAGAGGAAAAATTTTGCAGGTGCTCTGCAAGCGCCTTTGGAAAATTTTGAAAACTGATGGCCGTTGCGCCAACCCTGATACAAAGAGTATGTGCCTGATGGAAACTGCGGTTCTACTGGTGTGCGCTCTGGCGGTGATTTGGGTCACCTGGAGGCTGTGCTCGAAGAGGACACTGTTGCCGTGCCCAGCCAAGTTTGACTGGCTCGTGGAGATCGAGAACCCGCTTGCTCGTGCGACGCGCTCAGAACGAGTCGTTCAGCAGCTGGCCTTGCGGCCCGGAACTCGGGTCATGGACATCGGGTGTGGCCCGGGCCGGGTGACGATTCCGCTTGCGCGGGCGGCAGGATCGGAGGGTGAAGTCATCGCCTTGGACGTTCAGAGCGAAATGTTGGCCAAGGTGGCAGAAAAGGCAAAGAGGGAGAGAGTTACAAACGTCCGACTGGTGCAGTCGGAGGTGAGAAGGGAAACTATTCAAGACGGTTTTATCGACGGAGCTGTCATGGTGATGGTTCTTGGTGAGATTCCTGAGGAAGCCTGCGTCTTTTCGGTCGTGTTTTCCGCACTGAAACCCGGTGGAAGGCTGGTGGTGGCTGAGAGCGTTTTTGATCCGCACTTCGTCCGGCGCCGAAGCGTGCGAGAAAAAGCAGAGGCGGCGGGGTTCGCCGAGAGAGGTAGTGCTGGCAACATCTTTGGGTACAGCCTCCTATTCGAGAAACCGGAAAGGGTCCAACCACCAAAGGATTGAAAGGGCCGGAGCGCGCCGGGGGCTTTCGATCTGGCTTGGTCGTTAATCGCAAGGCGGGAGGCGCAAATCCAGGAAGGATTGAACCTGGCACTTTGCGCCTTGATAGGGGAGCCGCCCGCTCCTATTGTCGCTCCATGAAGAAGATTTTTGTTTTGCTGGTGGCTGGCGCGCTTTCGTTCACACCGCCGGCGCGCGCGCAGGACGCCGCGGTGGAGGAACGCCTGAACAAGTTGAACGCGCACGTCGAGGATTTGCTGGCGGCGCAGGCGGAACAACAGAAACGGCTCGCGGCACAGGCCAGGGAAATTGAAGCGCTGCGGGAACAAACCGCCAAGCCCGTCGGGAACTTTGCCAGCCAGGAAGATCTGCTCAAACTCGCGGAGAAGCTCCAGGAAATTGACCAGAAGCGCGTCGCGGACAACGAAAAGGTTCTGAAGGAAATCGAGAAGCTCGGCCGGGCCGGCGCCGCGGCCCGAACGGAAAAGAAAGCAACAAAGACCCCGCCGGAAGCAATTGAAAAGGCCGGCGCGAACGGCGGCGCGGAGAAGGGGTTCGAGTATGTCATTCAAAGCGGTGACACGCTCTCCACCATTGCCCTGGCGTACCGGGAGAAGGGAATCAAAATCACCAGCGAACAGATTTTGAAAACCAACCCCGGACTGAAACCGAACAGCCTCAGGGTGGGGCAGAAAATTTTTATTCCTGCATCAGCGCCGTAAGGGGGAAGGAAGCCATGAAAAGATCATCCATCCTTAAAATGACGGTGCTGGCGTTGATTCTGGCCGGGTTGGTCGTGCCAGTCCGTGCCCAGGAAATGGTCACCATCCCCAAAGCGCGGCTGCAGGAATTGGAGCGCAAAGAGAAGGAACTGGAGAAATTAACGGGCGAACTGGCCAGGACGCGCGAAGAGCGGGGGCGGTTGGAAAATGAAACGGAGCGGCTCAAAGGCCAGGCGCACCAGTTACAAAAGGCGAAGGAGGCTGCCGAGACCAAAGCCGCCGTCGCAGTCGCGGCAACCGCAAACGCCGAGCCGCCCGTAGCGCACGACACGCCGCCGCTGGATTCGTTGCCGCCGTGGAAAAAGGGCGACGTGGTGGATGCGATGGACTTGATGAACCACTACCGGACGGAGGCGGGCCCGGCGGCGAAACGCTACGAAGCGCAGCGCATTCAGGTGCATGGCGAGATCGTTGGATTCGAGAAACCGCCGTTTGTCCGCCCCTACGTCATTATGCTTCAAACCACGGAGCGGAAATGGAAGGTGTTATGCCGGGTGGAGCCGCCGGAGAAGTTCAGCGCTGTATTCACAATCCAGCATGGTGAGGAATTAGTGGGCAGCACGAGCGCGGGGGCGCGCACCACGCTCGCGCGCGTGGGCCAGAAGGTGGTGGTCGAAGGCCAATGCAAAGATTTGAGCGGCCAAAGCGTGACGCTGTCGGGTTGCCGGTTGGTTTCCGTGGAATAAATCCGGGCGGGAACGGGGAAAAGTCACAAAAGGCGGAAAACTTCGCGGGCGCCGCCGGTGTTGCGCCTTCAACATTCTAGGAAGCGCATCACACTATCGCCGTGCTTCAACAGCTTGACCTCATGCCAGGGACTTAGAATTTCAAGCGAATCGCGGCGGGCGTGGCCGAGGATCAAGCGGCCACCGGGCGCGAGGATTTTCGGTAATTTCGGGTCGTCCAGGAGTTGTTGGGCAAAAGAAGTCGAACGGCGGTTCACATTCTTTTCACCGTAAGGCGGGTCGGCCAGAATCAAATCGAAGTGCCTGCCCGATTCAGCCAGTTGTGTCAAAGCGGTGAAAACGTCCTGCACGCGAACTTCGATCACCTCCGGCGGGAAATTTGCAACGCTCACGTTTTGCCGGATAAAATCCGCGTGCCTTGTGGATTTTTCCACACAGAACGCCGACACCGCACCGCGACTCAAACATTCGAGGCTCAAGGCGCCTGATCCGGCGAATAGTTCCAGCACGCGCGCACCAACCACTCGCGCGCCAAGACTGTTGAACACCGCTTGTTTGACGAGGTCCGGCGTGGGCCGGACAGCCAGACCTTTCGGCACTTTCAAAATCCGTCGGGCAGCCTGTCCACCGGTGATGCGCATGGTGGAAGGGAATCAACCACAAATCGGCGCGAATGAACATGAAGAATTGCGCCGCGAATTCTCAGCGGTGGGATGAGGCCGTTCACCCAAACATCCGGTTTCCCGCTTCGTTGCGGCTAACGCCGGCAGAGAGCATTCGCCTATTTTGAGAATCTCTGCAAAGGCGCCATCCGGGTTGAACTAAAGTGGTCGCTGATCATCGAGAAAATCGAGTAGCCACCTTTGCGCTTTGACGGGGTATGCTATTTACGTTAATGTGGGAAAAATAAGATGAATTTAGGTCGTTTGAGCTTCACGCCGTTCCCGATTGCGATGGGCCTGGCGGTAATTGTCGTTTTGTCCGTTCGGAGCCAGGAGTTGCGGCCCGGGCAGGGGCGTTCCATTGAGTTTTCCGAGCCGCGCAGCGGCGTGGTCAGTTCCAACGTCAACCAATTGGGGGAGAAGAAAACTACACTAAAACATCTGGAGCAGGATTTCAAGAAACCCTTTGACTTGTTCAGCACCAGCGACGATGCAGCAGATCGCTTCACAGCAGCAAATGCGCGGCGTCCGCCTCCGTCTGCCGCCAAGGCCAGGCAAATGAAAGAACTTCTGGAGAAGCGTAATGAGTGGATTTTCCTCGCACCGGAAGATTACTTTGCATCTGGATTGACGGACGAAGAAATATTCAACCTCCCCGAATTCGGTTCGGACGGCGAGGTGAAAACGAAGAAGAAGCCACTGGAAAGATACTATGAGCGATTGGACAAAGAGCGCGCCAAATCACAAGCCACCACCAATCCAGCGGAGGATAGTGGCGGGTTAAGTCCACGACAGATTGGCGAGCGGCAGGACGAGGTGAAGGAATCGGTTTTGTGGGGACAGCCAAATTCGTTGAGTTCGGGGCTGAGCGAAATGGAACAGACCGTAAAGCGCCTGTCCCCCGGCGACTCTTCCGCCTTCGGCACAACCGCTGTCGCGCCGTCCACGGCAAGAGGTATTTCCGACCTCTTTGGTTTCGGCAAGACCGACGCGACCGGGCCGACACCAGAACAAACTCGCGCCATGGAAGCGCGGATGGTGGAATTCAAACAGTTGCTGGTGGGGCGCTCTCTGACGCCGGCCGATTCCGGCGCTGGAGGGTTCAATCCTTTGATCGGCTCGCCGTTGGCGGCGCCACCCGCGGTGGCGTCCGCCGGATTGGATGGATTTAACGGCGACAACACGCGAGGAGGTTTAAGCCCATTGTCGCCCAATCCCGTTTCGCAGGCGTCGTTGCCGGGATTGCCGACCGCCGCCGCCAACTTCGGTTCGTTCGGTTCGCCGAGTTGGCAGATGCCACCTCCCATGCCGGAAACGCCCCAGGTGACGCTTCCACCGCCGACCTTCAACATCCCCAAACGCAAATTCTGACTCCGGAAGTTTTCGAGATTAATCCTAAATTGATCCGCTCGACGACAGGCGGGGTAGCCCGGCGAGGATTGTCTGCTGGGCGTCTTCAAGCTCGAGCATGGATTGCGCGGCGTGATAACGTTGAAACGTTACAACGTATTAACGAACTCAATGCGCCGCGGTGAGCAACAGCACCTGTTCCAACGTGGAGGTGCCTTCGCGCGCGCGGTCGAGCGCGACCATGCGCAGCGTTCTCATGCCCTGGCCGATCGCGATCTTGCCCATTTCGCGCGTGTTGGCGCGGGCGATGATGAGCTTGCGGATTTCGTCGGTGATGGTCATGGCCTCGATGATGGCCATGCGGCCGGCGTAACCGGAATTCTTGCACCGATCGCAGCCGCGGCCACGGTAGAGGGTCACGCCGTCGAATATGCTCAGGTCAATGTTGAGGTCCTGATACATCTTGGCGGGGTAGGTGATCGGTTCTTTGCAGTGCGAACAGATGCGGCGCATGAGCCGTTGCGCGCAGGACAAAATCACCGAGGAAGAAATCAAGAACGGCGCGATGCCCATGTCGTCGAGGCGCGCGATGGCCCCGGGGGCGTCGTTGCAGTGCATGGTTGAGAGCACTTGGTGGCCCGTCAGCGCGGCTTCGATGGCGATTTCGGCGGTTTCGGTGTCGCGGATTTCGCCGATCATGATGATGTCCGGGTCCTGGCGCAGGATGGAGCGCAAGGCGTTGGCGAAGGTGAGGCCGATTTCCTTTTTGGTCGGCACCTGGTTGATGCCGGGTATCTGGAATTCGACCGGGTCCTCGACGGTGATGATGTTGTAAATCGGGCTGTTGAGTTCGTTGAGCGCGGAGTAAAGAGTGGTGGTCTTGCCGGAGCCAGTGGGACCGGTAACGAGGATCAATCCGTGGGGCGCGTCCACTGCGGATTTGAATTGCTGGAACGTGTCCGGGTCGAGGCCGAGTTTGTCGATGCTCGCCGACAGATTCGATTTATCCAACACGCGGAGCACGATTTTTTCACCGTGAACGGTGGGCATGATGGAGACGCGCAGGTCGTAGTCCTTGCCGCCGACGCGCACGCGCATGCGGCCGTCCTGCGGGAGGCGGCGTTCGGCGATGTCGAGGCTGCTCATGATTTTGAAGCGCGAGGCGAGCGCCAACTGCATTTGCTTGGGCGGCGGAGTCGCATCCATCAACACGCCGTCCACGCGGTAACGCAGCCGGATTTGTTTTTCGAACGGCTCAATATGCACGTCGCTGGCGCGATCCTTGATGGCTTGGACGAGGATGATGTTGGCGAGCTTGATGACGGGCGCTTCTTCGCTGGAGGCGGCCAATTGGTCGAGATTGACCTCCTCGACGGTTTCTTTGACCGTCTCGACGCTGTCGGTCACATCGTCGCCGTCGGCCCGTTTTTGCGCGTCCTGGATGATGTCCTCCATACTGCCGCTCTTGGCGGCATCGAGGTTGTTGAGCTTGTCAAGGACGGACTTTTCTGAGGCGATGAAGGGCGTGACCTCGAGTTTGGTTATGCGCTTGACATCGTCCATGGCCAGCACGTTGAGCGGGTCGGCCATGGCGATGAAGAGCTTGTTCTCGAGGCGGCTGATGGCGACGATCTTGTGGTTGTGCGCGATTTCGCGCGGGAGCAGGTCGGCGATCTCAGGCGGAACACTGAGGCGGGCGAGATTGATGGGCGGAACGTTGAGCACGCGGCCCATGGAGACGGTCATGTCTTGCTCGCTGACGTAGGATTTTTCGAGCACGAGTTTGATGAAACGCGTGCCTTCCTTCTTCTGCTGCTCCATCAATTCCTCGACCTGCTTCTGAGTCAGCAGGCCGTCCTCAATGAGCGCGTCGGCGATGCGTTCGCCAAATGTTTTGATCGCAGCCATGGTTCAACGAAAAGCTTTGCGAAGGTTTTTTATGAGGTCCACTGGCGGCACGAGATACCAGAGCAGGCGGTTGGCGGTGGCCTCGGCGAGTTCCTTGGCAGCCTGCTGGTTGAACGGATTGGCGGTGGCCACGAGCACCGATTTGCTCATCCGGTCGAACGGCATCACACACCAGCGCCGGCACGCCTCCGCTGGAAAACTGCGGGCCAACTCCAGGTCAATGTCGTATTTATCCATCGGCAGAAAAGCGATGCGCGTCTTGTCGGTCAAAAGTTTCAAAGATTTTTCCAGGGGCAAAATACCCTTGTCCGACAGCAACTGGATGAACGGCTCGATGACGCCGCTGGCTGGCGCGGCTAGATCGGGCGTGCTCCAGCAAAGATCAAAGTCGCCGGAAGTGATGATCTTGCTCTCGACAAAAATCTTGTGCATGGGCTTGCGCCCGTCTTCGATTACGGTGGCCGGCGTTTTGCCCGCGGCGGCTTTCCTGGTGAATTTCGTTCCTTGCTCCGGCGCTTTGGTGATCGCGGCGGGCTCGGCGAATGCGGGCTGCATCGCCGCGCTGTGGGACTTGCTTTCGATCTGCTTCAGGGCGGCCTGGACGTCCGGATCGTTGGGGTGGCGCTGGAGGATTGTTTCGTATTCAAGGATTGCCGAGGAGAACTGCCCCATCTGCACGTAGGCTTGCGCGATGCGCTTGGAGGTGCCGATGACGTCATTTTCGCGGCCCAGTTTGCTGTAGGCTTCCTTGAGGATTTCCAGCGATTGATAGTCATTGGGCTGCGATTGAGTGATGACTTCAAACATCTCAATCGTCTGCGCCAACTGGGCTTCTTCACTTTGGCTTAAGGTGCTTGCCATGATTAATCTCTACGCGGCCCAGCCAGTCATAACCCACGAGCGACTCGGCGGGACGGGTTTCTGTACAGCAATCTGCCGGCCAGTTTAAGACCTTGCCCCCGTCAAAGCAACTTTGCTTTCGTCAGGCCATTGTTGCAGGACAAAGACATCGCTGTCCAATTCTTGCGCTAACCGAGCCCTGGCTGGTTTTGGCTCGCGCCACAACCCAACGACTGGCAATAACACTGAACACTGCAACCAATCAATGCCCGCGCCTCCCGCCGCTCATGACTTCCGTGTCGCGTTGGGCGGTTGAAGATCATCGTGCCCGTGGCGTATGTCTATAATCCACTCGATTACGCTTGGTCGGCGCACGAGGACTATCTGCGCACGTTTGCTGGCAACCGCAAACGCATTGCCGACCTATTGCAACCGAAGGGCTTGTGGGCATCGGTGATTTCGCATCCCGCCGCGCGCCGCTCGTTTTTCCCAACGCGCTTGGATTGGGAATATAGTCCACTCCAGCCAGTCCTGCGGCAAATCAGAGTTGGTCACAAACTGCATTGCGACAGCTAAAAACTTTCAAATTGCGGGCTGGTTGAGCAATCAGCGCTTTTCGTGTGGTTAAGTTTATGTTAGGATTCCAAAACGCAAAGAAAGGTAAAATTATGTTACTCGAAGACGTGCTCGATAAATATCCGATCGAGATTAAGCTTTGGGACGGCACCAGTTGCATTGTGCGGCCGGTAGGGAAACGCGACGACGTGCGGTTGCAAAAATTCTTCCTTGCGATACCGGAGGAGGAGCGGCTTTTCATCAAGCACCCCATCACCGACCGCACCCTTTTCCGCCAGTGGTGTCGCCAGCCCGACTTCGATCGCAACCTGCCGTTGCTCATGCTGCACGGCAAGAAAGTCATCGGCGAGGCTACGCTCCACCAGCGCGGCGGCGGTTGGAAACGGCACATCGGCCTCATCACCGTGCTCACACATCCCCAATATCGCGGGCGGGACGTGGCCAAACTGCTCGTGGCTGAACTGATTGAAATCGCCCACCACTCCGGACTGTGCAAATTAGAAGCCGAACTAAACGGCGAGCGGCGCGTGGCCATCCACGCCCTTGCACAACTTGGCTTCCACGAGTTGGTGTATCTCACCGATTACGTCATGGACATGAAGGCCGTGACACACGACTACATGCTCATGGGCATGGACCTGAAAGTGAGCGAGGAATACGCTGGCATTGGCGACTAACGCCACGCCGTTGCCTCGAAACGCAACTTCAGAATGCGCGCGTCAAGCTCGTGTCGCGCGAAAGCAATCTTTTCCGTTCTCTACCGCGGATGGGAGAACCGCGCGTTGTTCGTGTTGGACCGGCTTCAACTCATCGAACCACTGACCGAAAGCAAACGCAACGTTGTGCTCGTCGTGCTGGGCGGGCCGCGCAACGCCCCGAATTCCTTTGGCGGCAAGCTCGAAGATCTGGACGCAATAAAACTCAGAACATGGCGAGCGCCGTTGAAAAAAGGAGGACTCACTGGCCGGTTGGGCTTGCGGCAGGCTCACCCCACCATCACGGCTGGCTCGTGATTTTCTGCCAGTCCACACCTTGGTTGCCCGCGTAAATCGCGAAAACTTTCTCGTTTTGGATAAGCACCGCGCGCACCACGCTCGAGTCGTCGGCGTAACCTAGATTCAGAATGCTGTCGGGAATGATTCCCAGCTTCTTGTGCGCGTAAATCATCGCGAACACCGACTGGGCGATCGCGAAATACGGCAACTCCTTGTACGCGCCTTCTACCGCGTCCTCCGCGGCGTTGGCCAGAAATTCCAACTGGTCCACCAGGTGCGGAAAGTGCGGCGCCTGAATCTGGGTGAATTCCAGTTTCCACTGCGGCAACTGGCGCAAAACCTTTTCTGCAATTGCGGGCGTGATGCTTGCCGCCCCGCTGTTCACGAACTTGACGATCTCTGGCATGGCGGAAGACTAATCAAATCTCTACTCTGGACAAAGCAAAATCCAATCACGCAATTCCAATCAGAACCGAATTGCCGTGGCAATAGGCACGGCAGACCGTATTTTGCCGAACAATGAACGAAACTTGTCAAGTGCCCGGTTTCAACTTGCGCCACAGATACGGAGCGCAAGTATTTCTTTTTGATGGATAAATTCGCCGTGCGACGCTATCAAAATCTGACCATTGCCGATGCCTCGGAGCTTTGTTCCGGCCACTGTTCCTGCCCCCACGACCGTGGCCGCGGGCCGGAGCGCCAGCCTCACGACCGTCAGGTTGCTGCGCGAAGCGCAACAGGACGGGCGGCTGAAAATTCACCCGCGCGACTTATCATGGCTTGACCGAATCGAGAAAACCGTGGAAAACATTCCTCGAAATGAATCCGAGTTCATCGGCGAAATGATGGGCAGAGTGGACACCGCGAAATTCGTGCCGGCGGATCACGATTTATGACGAGCAATAATTGACAAACAACCAAACCGAAAACCTATGCCCGACCTCAAACAACTCCATGACGCAATTCTCACCGGTGACGCCAAAACCGCCAAGTCCGTAACCGAGCAGGCACTCGCCGACGGCGTTGATCCCCTCAAGCTTGTTCAGGAATACATGGTGCCCGCCATGGCCGAAGTTGGCCGGCGCTTTGAGTGCAACGAATACTTCGTGCCGGAATTGTTACTCTCCGCCCGCGCCATGAAGGGAGCGTTGGAATTAATCAAGCCACTCCTGGCAGCGAGCGGCACCCAACCTGTCGGCCGCGTCGCCATCGGAACGGTGAAGGGCGACTTGCACGACATCGGCAAGAATCTCGTCGCGGCCATGCTCGAAGGCGGCGGTTACGAGATCATTGATCTGGGCGTGAACGTCACCCCGGAACAATTCGTGGCCGCGGTGAAGGAGAAAAATGCAAACATCGTGGCCATGTCGGCGTTGCTCACGACCACGATGCCTTCGATGCGAACCACGGTGGCCGCGCTCAAGTCCGCTGGCGTCCGCGACAAGGTGAAGATTTTGATCGGTGGCGCTCCCATCACGCAACGGTATGCCGAGGAAATCGGAGCGGACGGTTATACCGAAAGTGCCGCGGGCGCTGTGGGACTGGCGAAGAAGGTTGTGGCTTAGGGCGAGTGGATCACGTAGGAGACAACGTGAGGAGTCTCTAACTAACGGACCGCAAACGAAATTTTGAGACTCGTCACCTCGTCTCCTACAAAAAACGAGACTGCGAGAACGCCATGAACACAAATCAGCTCTATCAAGAGCGCCAGCGCCGCTATCTCACGGCGCTGCGCAACGAAAAGCCGGACAAGATTCCCATCCGCCCGTTCGTCGCCGAGTTCACCGCGAAGTACGCCGGCATGACCTGCCAGCAGGTCGCGCACGATTACAACCTCGCCTTCGAAGCCGCGGTGAAGTGCGCGAAGGATTTCGATTGGGACGCCGTCGTCGCCAACATGGTTTACGTCTGGACCGGCCTGGCGCAGGCGGCGGGGTTGCGTTACTACGGCATTCCCGGCATCGGCATTCCGCACACGACCGGCTTCAACTACATCGAGCCGCCCGAAGACAAGGCCTTCATGCGCGACGACGAATACGACGCGCTCATTGATGACCCCACGGGCTTTCTCTACAACGTCTGGCTGCCGCGCATTTCCACCGAGGTCGCGGCCATCGGCCAACCCGCGACCTATCGCAACAACCTCGCGCTCGTAAAGAGTTCGATGGCGATGATGGTTTACTTCTACGCGTTCGGCCCGCAAATCCAACGGCTGCGCGACGAGTGCGGCACGGTCTCCGCCATAGCGGGAATTTTCAAAGCGCCCTTCGACATCATCGGCGATAAGATGCGCGGCTACGTCGGCCTCACGATGGACATGGCCACGCAACCGGACAAAGTGCTCAAAGCCTGCGAAGCCCTCATGCCGCATCTCGTGAATGTGGGGTTGACGACCTCCGATCCCACGAAGCAAGTGCCCATCGGTTTCTGGATGCATCGCGGTTGCGTGCCGTTCATCAGCCCGAAACAATTTCACTCGCACTACTGGCCCACGCTCCGGCCGTGCATCGAGGAATTCTGGAAGCACGGCCACCAGACGATGTTCTACGCCGAGGGCAAATGGGATCATCACCTCGACGACTTCGCCACGCTGCCGGAGCGCAGCATTCTTTTCCACGTGGACCAGGGCGACATTTTTCTCGCGCACAAAAAACTGCATCACAAATTCGCCCTCAGCGGCGGCATCCCGAACGTGCTGCTCAGCTACGGCAAACCCGACGAAGTCCGCGCGCACTGCCGGAAGGTCATTGATGGCGTGGCCAAAGACGGCGGCTACATCATGGACGCCAGCGCGATCATGCAGGACGACACGAGCATCGAGAACCTGCGCGCCCTGACGGACTTCACGCGAGAGTACGGCGTCTATTCGGCGGGTTCAAGTCAGGCGTCAACCGACCTCTCGCAATTGTGCCCCTGCCACGGAGCGGACGTTTCCAAGCTCACGGGAATGGCGAATCGCGCCGCACCCCGGATCAAACCCGGCATCTGTCGTCCGTGGGAGGAAAAGGCCAAGGAACTTCCGCCAATCACGGGTGATCAGGATTTGGTCCGCCGCGTCTGGGAAAATGTGGAAGCGCTGGGCAACACCTACATCTGGCAGTTGCTGTTGAGCTTCTAACCACCAGAGGTTTGAAAGGACGCTCCGCGCGATTACCTCACACGGCAATCGGACGCCGCAAGCGCGCTCCGGTCATTTCAATCCTTAGGTCGGCGGCTTTTTACGCGATGTCTTCCTTGCTACGATCATTGTCCCTGCTGATCAAAATTCATGCTTTTCCCCAGCAACCTTCCATTTACTATCTTCCAGGACCATTCGCGCTGTGATTTTAGTTAGCTTCTTGTTCACCGTATCAGTGCCGTCAATGCGCAACACAACGACTCCATTCTCCTCCGAGGCTTGCACTTTATCAAACCTCGTCGAAGAAGATCCATTGAGCATTAGAAGGAACCACGTGTTGTCTTCCCCGGGTTTCATTTTGTGTTGGGCGCTTTCTACACGCTCCTTCGACCAGTAAGGAAACAAATCCTCGACGTGCTCTGCTCGCTTCACGGCCTGTAGATATGAGCCGCCCACGCCTGCTGCTGGTCGCCTGCCGTGAGGTTTTCGCAAGGAGCGCGGCTTTAGAGCCTGTGTGAAAAATTCCCGCTTACTTTGAACATGCCTGTGAAT
>CAYIOH010000055.1:0-12700 GCA_964364975.1 uncultured Bifidobacteriaceae bacterium | reverse complement strand
GTCCTTGGTGGTGAAGAACGGATCAAAAATCTTGTCCAGGTGCTGGCTCTCGATGCCCGTTCCGTTGTCGCGCACGGTCAGCCGGCTGCTGCCGCTTTCGACGCGGCCCTCGATCCAGATGGTGGGCGCTTCGCCGTTGAATTCCTTCTTGCTTTGAAGCGCGTCAAGGGAATTTTGGAGCAGGTTCACCATCACGTGGATGAGCTTGTTCTTGTTGGCCCAGACGGTCTGGTGTTCCGGCAACGTCTGTTTGATTTGAACCTTATCCTTCCATTCGTTGCTCAAAAAGCGCAGCGCGGAGGTGACGACCTCGGCCAGTTCAACCTGGTCGTGGCCTTCGGTGTCCGGATGCGTAAACATGCGCAGGTCGGAAACGATGGTCTTGACGCGCATGATCCCCTCCTCAACGTCTTTGAGAATGTCGGCGTATTCCTCCTGCTGTTCGGGCGCGAGGTATTTTCCTTTTTGCCGCAAGGTGTACAGGCCGGTGGTCGCGTAATTGAGCGGGTTGTTGATTTCGTGAATGATGCCGGCACTCATCACGCCCAGCGAGGCCATCTTCTCCTGTTGGACGAGCTGGGCCTCGGCTTCACGGAGTTTTTGGATGGCCTCTTCCAACTCCCGCTTTCTTTCATTCAGTTCGTAGCGGGAAACGAATTCGCGGAAGCGCAGGCGGTTGAAGAAATGGTTGCCGACCACTACGATCACGCCGGTTTCAATCATGAAAATGCAGTTGGCCACAAAGCGCCCGTCCAACTGTCCAACCGGAACTTTAATGACACATGCCGCCACATACATCAGGATCATGCAGACGACCACCAGTAGAGACTCCAGCGCGCTCCAGCGCACAACCACGCTGACGGCTAGAATGATCAGGTTTAAGCCGGCGTAGTAAGGCGAGTATGGGCCTTCCGCGACATAGATCATCCAGGTTATAAAGAAGGCGGGCAGCAAGGCGGTAAGCAATCCAAGCGGCCGATGGTGCCGCTGACCGAACGGCCGGGTCAGGAGAAACCAAATCACGCCTGCCAACGCCGCACAACAAAGGCGCAGGATGAGAAAGAAGCCAGTCCGGTTATCATACACCGCCAGATCGAGGCTGACCCCGAAAGGCATCAGAACCGCCACAAGCGCCGCGGCGATCTTACCGGTGTTCACGCGGGCCTGTTGCTCGTGCGCTTCGAAAGCGGCGCGAAACTCTGCGTTACTGAAGTTGGAAGGGTTGTCAACCATGTGCGGGTTTCCTGACCTCCAGGAACACATTTGTGCCCGTCGCGTCCGCGAGCACACGCGCTTGGTCGGGGTGGGCTTGCTGCGGTCGAAGTTGCTCTATCTCCGGACCAGTGCGGTAAATGAGATGCCAGTCCAGCAGATGCTCCATGCCGTGGCGCAGCGGGTTGGACGGCTCGACATTGGTGGCGACCAACAACCCTCCCGGCGCCAGCCAGCCGTACATAATGTCCATCAATCGCCGACAGACCTGATCTGACAAGTAATCGAACAAACCCGCGCAATAGACGAAGTCATACGGCTCTCCAGCCGGTCGGCGGTCGGCCCGCCCGCTCTCTTTGAGAATCTGATGCACGGACTTGTGGACGTACGTCAGCGGTGTCCGCCGGCCGGATTGAGCCTTGGCGGCGGTCAGAGCCGCCTCAACGTGCTGCAACGTTTCTGCATTGAAGTCCAGCAAAGTGAACGCGGCCGATTCGCTGGCGAGCGACTCACGCAGGAAGTGCTGCACCTCGTGGGCGGGACCACAGGCCAGGTTAAAAATCCGTGCCGTACGTCCCAGGTGGCGGGCGCGCAACGTTTCATCTTGCAGTCGGTCGGCGAGATAAGCGATCCGGTTGCGATGAGCCTGAGCCGGCGGCTGGCGCAAAAACCACATGTTGACGACCTTCGCGAACAGGGAGTCCCCCTCCCATCCGTTCCGCAGGATCATGTTCACCATCTCATAGTCGCCCGCGTAGCCGAGAGGTTTGGAGAAGGTGCGATAGGCGAAGGGAGAGCAAAGCACCTGCGGATGGAGTTGGCGGCGCATGTAATTTCGATGAGCCGGCAGGACATCGTCGGGCAATGTGCTGGTGAAGGTTTCGAACTTCTCAAAGAACGTGTTGATGCAAGGAACAACCTTCAGCGCGATGGCTTCGGCCGCTGCCTGCTCCAAATGTGCGCGATCGGTCTTCAATTCGGCGTTGATGCCAAGTTCTACCTGCTGCAGCCACAAGCGAAGACCCGCGAGAAAAGTCTGCATGTCTGCTACGATCACCTTGTATTCAGAGCGGACTTGATACGCCTTCTGCCATTCCTCCAGAAAGTCGGTAAATTGCCCGCCCAACCGGCCGTCCCGCGCCATGGCAGCCTCAAACGCCAGATCTTGCCATGCTGTTTCGTCCAGCGTCACTTCGCAAACGAACGTCGGGCCGGTGTCAATCAGACCGCGAACAACGGCCCTCCCCACGTAAATCGCGCGGTCTTGCAAGGTGATGCGGAAATTGCTGAGCACCTCGGAAAGACGCAACACGGCGCCAGGCCCGTACAGCTCGAACGCGGCGGCAAAGCGCGTCAACTTGAGCAACGTGCCGCGCACCTCCAAGCCTTGGCTGGTCTGGCCTACAACAAACGTTTCCTTTAACGCGCCCTTCGTTGTGCTTGCCTGGTTGGACATATTTTTTGACCGTCAGACTATCATGCGCCCTGTCGTTTGGGTCAGTCAAACCGCCGACAGAACAGTCGGTAAAGCGACATTGTAACCATTGTCCGCGCCAAATTTTCCTGCTACCTGAATCACAACCGGAAAAAATGGATGTTGTCTCCGTTGCGTCAATGCCCAATATGGCTGCTGCTGGTACTGGCTTTGCTTTTCAGACCACACCGAGTTGCAACCGATGGCGTTGGCACGTCATCAGCCCAGAGTAACATGTAAATCGAGTCAGGCCTTGTCTGGATACGGGACAAGTATAGTTCAAGTCTGACCCAAACCAAGAACAGTGTAACAAACAGTATAACAAATTGACGATTATGAAAAAAATGAATCGCAGTTCACGGCGGACGCGCATCGAACTCCCCCGGTTCGGGCTGGGCATCGCATTGTTGTTTCTGGTGGCCCTGTTGCTTTGTCCGGGAAACGCCGGCGCCGTCGGTTTAAGAATGCCCCATCAGGATCCCGAGGCTATCGCGCGCGGCAATGCGTTCGTTGCCACGGCGGACAATCCTTCCGCCATCTACTACAATCCCGCTGGAATCACACAACTGCAGGGCGATCAATTCCGTGCCGGCATCTACCTGATATCGGCGGACACAAAATATACTTCGCCCGGTGGCGCCACGGCGCAAACAGACACGACGCTACAGGCGGTGCCGCAACTGTATTATGTCCACAGCTTCGAGAACTCTCCGTTCACCGTCGGCTTGGGGGTTTATGCGCCGTACGGTCTGGGCCTGGACTGGGGGAACAATCCGCCATTCGCCCCTATCGCCCAAAAAGGCTCTTTGCTTTACGCCACGATAAGTCCTGTCATTGCCTGGCGCGTACATCCGACCCTATCCATCGCCGCTGGGCCCACGATTAGTTACTCGGACGCGGACTTGGAAACTCTTTCCTTCAAGTTCAAGGGCGACGGTGTGGGCGTTGGGTGCAAAGTCGGTGCGCTTTGGCATCCGCACGAGCAGTGGTCGTTTGGCGCCAGTTACCAATCGGCCACGGACTTGGAATACTCCGGCCACTCGGAGGTTCCTGCCTATGCGCGCGGGCGAAGCTCCACGACCGGCGATGCGCATTTTCCGCAGTTCTTCGCGGTCGGTGTTTCGTTCCAGCCCACGACCAATTGGAACTTTGAATTCGACGTGGACTGGACAGATTGGGACAGCCTTAATCAGGTCGTCTTTCAACGCGCCGATACTGTGGCGGTGCCGTTCGTGTTCAACTACACCTCCAGTCTCATGTATGAATTTGGCGTGACGCGCCAGCTCGGGCGAGGGTGGTTTGTCAGCGTGGGTTACATCTACAGCGAGAACAGCAGTCCCGACGCAGACTTCAGTCCTTTTGTGCCAGACGACAATCTGCATGTTGGCAGTGTTGGCGTCGGCCATCGTGGCAAGCGTTGGGATTGGGCCGTGGGCTATCATTTCGCTTACAACGGCAAACGCAACGTGACGGGCTCGAACAGCCCATATGGTCTGGCCAACGGCACTTACGAAACTTTCAACAACGGTATCAACATCGCCGGGACATTCAAATTTTAGGCCCCACCCCGCGTGTCGGGGACAGCTTTTAAAATGCTCGCCACGTCAATTTTGATTTCCTTGACCCAGTCCTGTATCCAAGTCTGGGGGACTTTCGGGTCGGTAGTGAGGTCCGGGTGGGTTTGAATTGTCAGACTCAGGCGGTTTTGGAAGGTGAGACAGGCGACGCCCACTTGTTGGGAGCGCAACACGGGCGGGCAAGCCAACCATCCGCCCTGACACTCGGGTTGCGTGAATTCCTTGCCGGGATCCCAGTCTCCCAAGTTCGAATATGCGCCCAGGTTCCATTGTGGCGTGGCCAGTTCCCGGGCGATAAGGAATTTTCGCATGCCTGCGGTCAGGAACCGCCCGAGCTGATACGCCTGCCAGTTGATCCAGTGTTCGCCCCGGCATAGTGCGGCATAGATGTTCCGATGGATGTCATGCACCGTCTCGTAGGATTGCACCTCGATCCTGACAAAACTCGTGCAGTTTGCCGTATCCCGCACCTGCTTTACTTTGCCGCGCATGTTGACAGGAACCATCCAAGGTACCGCCGAAGATTGGTCTTCGAGAAATGGGCGAATTGCCTTCGTAAGATGCTTCAGGAGAAACGAATTTACCGTGACCTCGACATTTCTGCAGACGTGACGAATCTGCAGGGTGGCTTCTTCATCGAAAAGATGCCAGGCCACCGCCGGTGGCGGTCCCAAACATTTGCTTGTGGTGGGACCTCGTCCGAGCGATCTCCATTTGAGACGATGTCGTTGCTTAAAATAGTTCGGCAAAATTCGCAACAGTGGAAACCTGGGCGAATCGGCCGGATGCCTGATTGTGGGCAGGCACTCCAACACGGCGCCTCTCTGTCTGAGATTTTCCGCAAACCATCCCACTCCATCAAAGTCGGCATGGCGGGGAAACATCCACTCCGGCTCGGTTGCCCCCGGCGCCAGGCGTGCAAACCGCATCCCAATGTACTCCCCCAGCTCTTCCGCCGCGAGGAACCACAACTTTATTACATCAGTCTTCTCTTTGGACATAAGTGCCTTGGCCTTTTACACGTTTCGTGCTCAGGCGTCAATCGAGGCGTCTGAGGGCTGTTCGTCTTGAAACAGCTCCGATGCCAAACGAACAACCAACTTGAACTCCATTGCCAGCAAGATGAAAAGTGTATTATTTGATTGTCGAAACCGCGCCGCCAATAAATGATGTGACGTTCCATTGAGCGGTTCGCTCGCTGACCACCGTTCCGGCCAGCCGGAACGGAACGGAAACGGGCGTTCGTGCCAATGGAATTGACCACACCCATGTCGGCTCGTGCCAAAACGCGGATGACCGCAACCGGCGAAGCGCCAAACCTCGCCGAGGCGTTGCGCGATTCGGTCGGCTGCGCCGCGTTCGTGGTCAGCCGCGGCGAAAAGATCATCTCCTGTGCCCCAGAAGCGGAGCGTTTGCTCCGGCTTGGACCCGGCCAGGCCGTGAAAAGCGGATCGTTCGCGCTCTTGCCCGCGACGCTTCAGCAACTCATTCGCGACGCCGCTGCCGCGCACCGCCCAATTACGGACCGCAGCCTCACCCTGCCCTCACGGAGAAACCTCGCGGACACGCTTCAGGTGTCGGTCGTGCCGGTTCAGTCGAATACCGGCAAGCCTCAGATCGTGGTTGTGCTCAACGAAATTTCCGTCTCCCGGCGACTCGAACAAAATCTCCGTCGGCTCGACCGCCTTGCTGGCCTCGGCACCTTTTCGGCCAGCATGGCGCACGAAATCAAGAACGCCCTCGTTTCCGTCAAGACCTTCGTGGATTTGCTCCTCGAAAAGAATCGTGACGCCGAACTGGCCGAAGTGGTCCGCCGTGAGATGCGCCGCATTGATTCCATCGTTGGGCAGATGCTCAAATATGCCGGCCCGGCCCGGGCCGCGTTTTCATCCGTGCGCGTGCATGACGTCCTCGACCACTCGTTGCGCATGGTGCAACCGCAGATCGAGGGGCGCTTGATTTCGCTCCACCGCGCGTTCAACGCCGCGCCCGACGCGATCAAAGGTGACGATTACCAACTGGAACAAGTCTTCGTGAACTTGCTGCTCAACGCCACTGAAGCCATGGGGACGAACGGTTCGCTCACCGTCGCCACCGAGCTGATTTCCACGGCTTCGGCGCGACCGAAGGCCGCCCAAGCGAGCGGAGCACACGTGCGGGTCACCATTGCGGACACGGGCATCGGCATCACGACGGAAAACTTGAAGCGGTTGTTCGAGCCGTTTTTCACCACCAAGCCGCAAGGCACGGGTTTGGGACTGGCCATCGCCCAACGCATCGTGCAGGAGCACCATGGCGGCATCAGCGTGCAAAGCCAGGTGGACAAAGGCACCACTTTCAGCATCCTGCTGCCCGTTCACGCCAAAGCGCACTGAGAAATCTCCGGTGTGCCAACTGTTTTCGACACGTCAATGCCACCACCATGTCCCGCAGCTTTACCCTAGCCATCCTCAGCGACATTCACTACGCCAGCGCGGCCGAACAGGCGCGGGGTGACGACTACGAATACCGCAACCTCGGCAATCCGCTTTTGCGCACCGTTTTTCGTGCCTATCGCCACGTGATCTGGATGCGCCATCCGTTGCGGCAAAACACCCAACTCGACCGTTTCCTCGCCGAAGTTGGCAACGTGGATTGCGCCGTGGCCAACGGCGATTACTCATGCAACACCGGAGCGGTGGGAGTGAGTAACGACGCCGCACGGCAAAGCGCCGCGGAATGTTTCGGCAAGCTGCGCGGAAAATTTGGCGACCGGCTGCGGCTGAACTTTGGCGATCACGAACTCGGGAAACTCAGTGTTTTCGGCGCGCGCGGCGGGATGCGGCTGGAAAGCTGGCGGCGCGCCACAAACGAACTGGGGCTGCAACCGTTCTGGCGGCTCGAACTCGGCAACTACGTTTTGCTGGGCGTGGTTTCTTCGCTCGTGGCGCTGCCGGTTTTTGTCCCGGACATGCTCGCGGAAGAGCGGGTCGCGTGGGAAGAATTGCGCGAGCAACACCTCGCCGAAATCCGCGCCGCGTTCGTCGCGCTCCAGCCACGCCAGCGCGTGCTGCTATTTTGCCACGACCCGACTGCGCTGCCATTTCTGGGGCGCGACGAAACTGTGCGCGCCCGGTTGCCGCAGATCGAGCACACGATCATCGGCCATCTGCACTCCAACTTGTATCTCTGGAAAAGCAAAATGCTGGCGGGCATGCCTGTGATTAAGTTTCTCGGCCATTCGGCGCGGCGGATGAGCGGCGCCTTGAACGAAGCGCGCCATTGGCGGCCATTTCACGTGAGGCTTTGTCCTTCGCTTGCCGGCATTGAGTTGTTGAAAGATGGCGGCTATTTTACCGTGGAACTGGATGCCGATGCACAACGCCCGGCGCGGTTCACATTTCACCACTTGCGGCGATGAAGATTCCGGCAGGGAGTTTCAGTAACCGAGCAATTGCTCCGGTCTGACCGCGTCCCCGCCGACGGCGTAACGCGGCAGGGCCTTGAGCGAGAAGGTGAACGCCACCGTGTAATCATCCGAACCCGTGCCGCCATCGCGCATGCGGAATGTGAGCGCCCCGGTCCAACTGCGGAAGTCGCGGTAGAGCGTGTAGAATTGTTCCTCCATCCGCCCGGTGCGCACTTCGAAATGCTGCGAGGCCCGCAGCGCCCAGTTTTCGTTCAGACGGTAGAAGAGTGTGCTGCGGATGAGATTGTTGCCCTGCCCCAGTCCGGTGGGCAAATCATCGCGCAAGTACCAGTGGCCAAGACCCCAACTCCAATTGTCGTTGGGCTGGAGTGTGAGGTTGTGAAAGGCCAGGTTGAATTCACCGTGTTCCAAGTCGAAGCGCGTCTGTGATTCGAAAGTGATCCACGAGCGCGGGCGAAAAACGAGGTCGGAGTAAAGGTCGGCGAACGTGGTCTGGTTCGTGTGCGGGTCCAGACGCCAGTCGGTGTACAAGTCCCAGCTCAACAGATTTTCGACGCGGCCCTCGCGTTTGGTTTGCAGTTTGTTCCGGAGGCCGAAACGGAACACGTTCTGGCTGTCAATCGAATCAATCGCGTTGTAGTCCGGATACTCGATGGGCAGCAGACGCAGGCTGGGCAATTCGTAATCGAACTGCGGCAGTTGCGGCGGGCCAGGGTGCGGCTGCGGCACGTAAACGTAATTCACTGATGGTTCGACGATGTGGCGCAGTCCCTGGGCCTCGAGCAGTTTGCTTTGCAAATCGGGCCAGATGCGCGAGGCCTTGAAGGACACTTCCGCGCCAGTGTTGAACACGCCGCGATATTCCTCCCGGGTCATAGCACCGGGGCCGTCCGCTTTGCCGTAGTAAGTGAACCGCCCGCCTACGCGCGGCGCTACGTTGAGCCAGCCAAAAAACGTTCGCGGCAACGTCAGTTGGTGATAGGTGTCGGCGCGCGCGGCGGAGAAGTTGGTCGCTGCGGCAAAACTGTTGGTCACTTCCGCAAACTCGCGGCGATACCAGCCCGCCGAGCTTTCGCTTTCGTAAAACACCGGCGGCGTGCCAAGTTGCTGGCGGAAGGCGGTGAGCTTGAGGTCCGGCAGGCGCTCGACGGTTTCGTAGAAATCATTCACGCGCGGTTGCACGTAGGCGTCGAGGCTGAAGTTGTCCCAAAGCTGGTTGAGTTCGACGAACGTGCTGGGCTGCGGGTTTCGGCGGTATTCACTCTCGAAGAAGTCGTGCGAGAGCAGCAGGTCGCTCTCGTAACGCACGGCCGCCTTGACGTTGAAATTCGTGAACGGGGTGGCGTCGTAGCTTAAATAGAGGCGCTGGCGATTGTCGGGCACGGGGACGCCATTGGCGTTTTCGCCCGGCGCTTCATCGTGCAGGTAGTAATACTTGAGGCCCATCTCACCCCACCGGCCGAGGTGGAGATTTTCATCCGGCCCCCCCCCCACGCCGCGCTTGACGCGGTAATCCAGGTGCAGCGCGCCATCCAGTTGCTCGTTGAGAAACCAGTAGTAGCTGCCCAGCAAGTACGGCCCGAACCGGCTGCGATAGCCCGGCATGAAGTAAAAGTGGTTCGCGCGCTCGTCGAGGGAGCGCGTGTAAAATGGGAAATAGAACACCGGCACGCCGCCCAAGTACAAAACGGCGTTTCGCGCCTGGATGGATTTCCCCGGAATGATCTTGATGTAACTGGCCCGAACCTTTGTGAATGGCGCGGAAATATCGTCCGAGGTGACGTAAGCGTTGCGCGCGGTGTACACGCGATTACTCACGTCGCCCCCCAACCCTTCGCCGGCGGCGAACACGGGCGTCTTGCCCGTACGAAATTGTTCCGCCTCCATCCGTCGCGTCTTGAAATTGTAGCGGACGTGTTCGCCGGCCCAGATCTGGTCGTCGCGTTGAATGCGCACACGGCCATCGGCCTCGGCGTCGCCGGTTTGTTGATTCACCATGACCCGATCCGCCGTCAGCACCACGCCGCTGTATTTGATGAGGACGCCATTGGTGCCCGTGGCGATGCCCGTGGTCATGTCATACTCGAACCGGCCCTCCGGCGTGAGCGCCTCGATTTCCCACGCGGACTCCGGCTGCGCGCTCGCGGCCAGAGACAGAAAGGCCGGCAACAAGATGAGCGTGAGGATATGACACAGCTTTATCATTCGGCGCACTCAGGTAATCAGAACGACCGGGCGCTGCCAAGCGGATTTGACCATGACCCGCGTTCACGCTCGTTCCAGGTGGGTTTGCTTTGCCGCCTCCGCCCAACACCCGACCAAACGCCGGGGGCCGAGTGGCATATGTCCTGCAATATCCGGCGCAGGACTGGATTTATGGCAACCAAAGCAACATTGATGAAATTGCTCCAGGCGTCTCGCGGCTACGAACAGATTACGAACCGCCGCCCGACGCCGCGCCCCATTGTCCTTTACCTCATGCAACTGCGCGCGCAAACCGCTCAAATCAAAGAGCCCAAGCAGCATCTGGCGATCACGGCCGAATGGCAAAATGGCACCGAGACGCCGGTGCCGGTGAAGATCAATCACATTCTGCCTGGCGAGGGCGCTTTGCCGGTGGTCTTCGGCTGATTCACGTGCGTCAGCACGGGAGAGATTTCTCTACAATTTTCGTTTCTTCGCTTCGAGTTTTGTTCGCATCGAAGCTGGCTCAAATCAAGGCAGTGTCTTGCGCCACTGCCCGTTCTCCGTTCAACGGCCAAGCAGCTCTATCTCCTCAAACCCCATCTGGCGGAAAAGACTTTTCACCTGTGCCTCCGCCCGCTCTTCCGCGTCCTGCAAGATGCCGGCGATGCGTGCGGAGCGGCGGATGTCATCCACCGCGTTCTGCCGCGCCGATTGTTCGAGGTCCTTGTCGAACACGCGCAACAAACCGGTCGAACGTTCGATCACGCGCGTTTGTTTGTCGTCGAGATAGGCGTCGGTGATTTGCGGGGGCGGTAGGCGGACGGAAATTTTCTTTCCTGACACGCGCAAATCCTCCGGCTTCATCTGGTCAAAGTCCACACCGGCCTTGACGACGCCGTGGGCAACGAGCAACACCCGGCTCTCGCCGAACCATTTCACATCTTCGAGCACCACGACCTTTTCCATCACGTATTTGACCGTGACCAGTTGCGAGAGGGTTTGAACCTGTTGGAGCACTGTGGCGGTGTTGTAGAATTTCAGCCCGCCGCCAAGGCCCACCGTGCGCAGCACCATCGCCCCCAGCCACAAGCCCACGGCAAACACGATTGCCAGGGCGACCAGGACCACAGCCACACGCGCTCTTCGCATGGCGGCAGGATGACATTTTCCCGGTCAACCGTGAAATAGAAACTTTTGCGCTTTGCAGACTGCAGCCGCGGCCTAAAATACCCGCATGAGTCTGAATGTCGTGGGACAATTCCCTAATTATCGACCGCGCCGGTTGCGCCAGTCGGCGGCGATGCGCCGGCTCGTGAGCGAGACACAGTTGAACGTCGCCCAACTCGTCCTGCCGCTTTTCGTGCGCGCCGGACGCAAACTGCGCAAATCAATCAGCGCCATGCCGGGTGTGTTTCAGTTCTCACCCGACGAACTGGTGCGCGAGGCCGTGCGCGCCCACGCCTTGGGCGTCCCCGCAGTTTTGCTGTTTGGCATCCCGGAAAAAAAGGACGCCACCGCCAGCGGCGCCTACGCCCGCAACGGCATCGTGCAACAAGCCGTGCGCCTGCTGAAAAAGGAACTGCCCGACCTGCTCGTCATCACGGACGTTTGCCTCTGTGAATACATGACGCACGGCCATTGCGGTATCGTTCACGCCGATAAACGTGGCGCGAAAATTCTGAACGATCCCACCCTTAAACTTCTCGCCCGCGCCGCCGTCAGCCACGCCGAGGCGGGCGCAGACATCATTGCACCCAGCGACATGATGGATGGCCGCGTGCGGGCTATTCGTGCGGCTCTGGATCGCGCCGGTTTCGCCGATGCCCCCATCATGTCCTACGCCGCAAAATTTGCCTCCGCCTTTTACGGTCCATTCCGCGAAGCCGCCGAGTCCGCGCCGAAATTCGGCGATCGCCGCAGTTATCAGATGGACGCGGCCAACGCCAACGAGGCGCTCCGCGAAGTCGCGCTGGACATTCAGGAAGGCGCGGACATCGTCATGGTCAAGCCCGCGCTCGCCTATCTCGACATTTTGCATCGCATCAAAAGCACGTTCGGCTATCCTACCGCCGCGTATGCCGTGAGCGGGGAATTCTCGATGGTCAAGGCGGCGACCGCGAAAGGTTGGATTGACGAACGCACGGTAACCTTGGAAAGCCTGCTGGCGATGCGGCGCGCCGGCGCGGATATTCTCATCACTTACGCTGCGACGGATGTTGCAAGGTGGTTGAAGGAATTGTGAAACGAGGAGCACCAAGCCGCCGACCCTCAAGATATCTCTCGTCAACTTTTCCCGCGCTGACGATTCAATGCGGACCGCCGCTTTTTGCCATGGCCAGTGCGTAGATCAGCAGTGCGACGATCACGGCCCCGACGCTAAGGGCCACGATCAAGAAAATTTTGTTCGCCTTGTTGTCCTTTTTAGCGAAACCCTTGCCCGCTGTGTCAAAGCCGGCACGCGAGCCTTGTTCGAGATCGGTCAGGCTCACGCCGCGTTGCATGACCATTGTGCCTTCCATGGGCTTCTTCCCCGCCCCGGTGGAACCGGCGGGCGCACCCGTTTCCAGACGCAATTCAATCTGCCCCAGGCGCAGAATTTGTCCGGGCTTCAAGGCGGCCTCGGTGATCCTCTCCCCGTTGATGAAAGTACCGTTGGTCGAATTGAGGTCACGAACGACGATGTCGGGGCCGCGCAGCAGAACTTCACAATGATGGCTGGAAACCGACGGGTCAGTGATCGCAAACGCGTTGTCCTCGACGCGGCCGATCGTGGTCTTGTCCACTGTCAGCTCGTGCGACCGCCCGGTCATTCCTTCGTTGAGGATAACGAGTTTGGCCATA
>CAYIOH010000054.1:0-12839 GCA_964364975.1 uncultured Bifidobacteriaceae bacterium | reverse complement strand
CGCGCCGCCTGCCGCCGATGCGAAGTCCGCCCAAGAAATTCCAGCCCTATCAAACGCCCCGACCGTGGAACCGGACGCGCTGAAGCGTTTGATACCGTCGGCAGCTCGCGGCCCGACCGCTCCACCGGTGGCCGCCACCGCCGCACCGGCTTCCGACGCTGGCGTTGTGCCGGCGACTGGCGCTGCCGCGGCGCCCACACTACCAGCGGCACCGGCGTCCCCGACTACCGCGGTGAATCCAGCGCTGGCCGCACCCACCGCGCCGGGTGCGCCGGGTACGGCGGAGTCTCCGCTTCCGGTTAAAGCGCCCGAAGAACAGACCATTCCGCCCGGTTTCATCAACTGGCCCGGAGCGGAGCTCAATCAAGTGCTGCAGATTTACGCGGAAATGGTCGGACGCACGATTCTTCGGCCCGCGGCTCTGCCGGCGGTAACCATCATTTTCAAAAACCAGACCGCGTTGACGAAGCGGGAGGCCATCCAGGCCATTGACGCCGTGCTGGCGCTCAACGGCATCGCCATGATCAACGTGGGCGAGAAATTCGTGAAAGCCGTGCCCATGGCGCAGGCGAACATGGAAGGCG
Organism: uncultured Bifidobacteriaceae bacterium; assembly: GCA_964364975.1. GTDB lineage: Bacteria > Verrucomicrobiota > Verrucomicrobiia > Limisphaerales > JADLHS01 > JALOTT01. The sequence continues at coordinate 12,255 of CAYIOH010000054.1, read as the reverse complement.
CGGCGTTCAATCAGGTGGAGGCCGAAGATCTGCCCGAATTGGGCCAATACGTGACGCACATCGTGCAGTTGCAATACATCAAGACCGCCGAAGCGCTGGCGGTGATCCAACCCTTCGCCAAGATTCCCAACGCCATCATTCCCATTGAGAGCAGCCAGATGCTGGTGCTGCGCGACAACACCGAAAACGTCAAGCGCATGCTCGAGATGATCAAGAAAGTGGACGTGTCCCTGCCATCGGAGTTTGTCTCCGAGGTCATTCCCATCAAATTTGCCAAAGTCGCGGACATCTCCGCCGCGTTGAACAGTCTGGGCGGCGGCGGCGGCGGAACGACCGTGGGCAGCCGCGCCGCCGCGACCCGCGCGCCCGGCGCACCCGGCACGGGTGCGCGCCCGGGGCAACCGGGCTACACACCGGGCGCGACCACGCCAGGCGCACTTGGCTCGCCGACGGGCACGCCGTCTTCGGGCGCCAGCTTCAGCGACCGCATCCGGTCCATTATCAGCCGCGCGTCGTCGGCGACGGGGACGGGCGATCTGCAAATCATTGGGGTGACGAAGATCGTGGCTGATGAGCGGTCAAATTCACTGCTGATTTTCGCTTCGCGTCAGGACATGGCGATGATCAAGGACATCGTAAGCAAGCTGGACGTAGTGCTGGCCCAGGTGCTCATCGAAACGATCATCATGGACGTGTCATTGGGTGACTCGTGGGCATTGGGCGTATCCGCCGGGCGGCCTCCCCAACAGAGCGGCCAACTGACTCACGGCGGCGTTTTTAACAATCCCGCCGACACCGGTGGCAACACGCCGCTCAACACGTTGGATAGTTTCTTCCGGGGCGTGTCGGCTACCACTAACGCACTGGGAAACTTCCCGTCCAGCTCGGGCTTCTCCTGGTTCGGCCGGTATAACCAGGATATTGATGTGGTGCTCCAGGCGGCGGCCTCGGACTCGCGCGTGAATGTGATCCAAAAACCGCGCATCCAGACTTCGCACGCCACGCCGGCGTCCATCTTCGTCGGCAATACAGTCCCCTACGTGAGCGGCTCATACTACGGCGGCGGCTATGGCGGTACCGGCGGCAGCTCCTATCAGCAATTGAGAGTTGGCATCGGGCTGAACGTCACGCCGTTCATCAACCAGGACGGTCTGGTGGTGATGCAGATTGACGAGACGATTGAAGAAATCAGTGGCTCGACCGCGCTCGTCGGAGTCGGCGATGTGCCGAACACGACGACCCGGACGATTTCCGCCGAGGTCGCCGTACGTGATCGGGAAACGATCATCCTCGGCGGCTTCATCCGCAATTCGGACAGCAAGTCCAAATCCGGGGTGCCATATCTGAAGGACATTCCGCTACTGGGCTACTTGTTCCGGTCCACCTCGAGCGCCAAAGAGCGCAAGGAGTTGATTGTGTTGATGCGGCCTACGGTGCTCCGGACACCCGAACTGGCCTCGCTGCAAGTGGAGAAGGAAAAGCAACGACTTCCCGGCATCCTCCAGGCCGAGAAGGACATTGAAAAATATGAACGCAACGCGGCCCGGAAGAACTCCGAAATTCAACAACAGGAATCACAAAAATCTGAACCGCTGAAACCCGATCCGCAAAAATCCCAGCGTGACGATTTCAACAAAGCCAGACCCTTCACGCCGGAAGAAGAACAACTCTACGGCAATCCCACACCGGTGAAACCTTAGTCGGGACCACTTTCCCGGCGCTTTGGCGAACATCAACCTCCCCTCACATGGGAATCCAGAAAACCGGCAAAGTCCTCAACCGGAACCAGCTTCCGGGGAAAAGCGCGTTGTCCGCTAGAGTGGCGCACTGGGTTCCAGCCGGGTTCGGCCGTTCCGTGATTTGTGCGTTCGTAGCAGCCATTCCTTTTTCCAGTCCGGGCGCGGGGACGGTGTCCACGAACACGGAAGCCGCTCTGGATGCGGCGCTGTCCGGCGGCGGAATAGTAACTTTTGCGGTTGACGGGGTAATTACCATCACGAGCAGCAAAGGCATCCCAGCGGACACCATTTTGGATGCGACCGGACGCAGTGTCACGATCAGCGGCGGGAATAGTGTGAGAGTTTTCACGGTCAGCAACGGTGTGAGCCTGACCTTGCGTCACCTGACGCTGGCCAACGGGAAGACGACCACCAACGGCGGCGGCATTTACAACCGCGGCAACCTATCCGCTTCCAATTGTGTTTTCACCAACAACTCCGCCACCGGCGTCAGCGGAACCAGTGGTGCGAATGGGGTGGACGCGAGCGGTACAGGTCAGGCGGGCAACGGCATCGCCGGCACAGCGGGCGGAAGCGTGTTGGGCGGGGCGATCTACAATTCCGGTACGCTGGCATTGACCGGTTGCGTGTTTCAAAACAACTCAGCCACGGCGGGGTCAGGCGGGTCCGGTGGGAATGGCGGGAGCGCGCCGTGGTACGCTGGCAACGGCGGAGCTGGCGGAGCTGGTGGAGTCGCCAAAGGCGGGGCCATCTACAGCACCAACAGCGTCTCCCTCACCAACTGCACTTTCGCCACCAACAGCGCGACGGGCGGCAACAGCGGCGATGGCGGCTCCGGGGGCGCGGGATATTATTTTGGCAGCAACGCCCGAGCCGGTGTTCCGGGCGAAGGCTCCGGCGCGAGTTTATACACCCTTCGAAAATGCATCATAGACAGTTCCAGCTTTTACGGCAACGCGGCCAAGGGCGGCAATGCAGGAACAAACGGCACAACTACGGTAGGTTTCCAGAACGATTCTGGCCGGAATGGCGGCGACAGCCTCGGCGGCGGCGTCTGCAACTTGGGCACGAACGTCGTCATCAACTCGACTTTCTGCGCGAACGCAGTTGCGGGCGGAATCGGCGGCGTTGGCAGTGGAGCAGGCGGCGCGGGAGGCGCCGGAGGCAACGGCGGAATGGGATCAGGAGGCGGATTCTACAGTTCCGTTCTGGTGGGTGTGACGAACTGCACTTTTTCGGCCAGCGGTGTTTCCGGCGGCAGCGGCGGCAGTGGCGGACCTTCAACAGGCAGTACCGGCCCCGCAGGCAACAACGGGCCGGCGCGAGGGGCGAACATTGCCAGCGGCGGCAGCGCTTTTGTTCTCAAGAGTTGCGTTCTTGGCTATCCGCTGAACCAGGTGACCATTACGGCTACCACCAACACGACGGCGATCTCCACCAACACTCCTCCTTCCGGAGGTTGCGTCGCTCCAACCTGCACGCAGTCCACCAACTACGTTCCCGTGGGCTGCGTCACAAACTGCACGCAAACCAACGTTGTCTATTACTCGAACGACGTGACATATCACACCAACGTCGTCATCACAGCCGCAAACGCCTACGGAACTTTTACCGACGCGGGCTACAACCTCAGTTCAGACAACACGCCGGCGCTTTCAGGAACAAGCCATAATGTCGCCGATCCGAAACTCGGTTCCCTCGCCGATAATGGCGGCCCGACCAGAACCATGCTGCTGCTGGCCGGCAGCCCTGCGGTCAATGCCGGAGGTGACGCATGCCTGGCCGCGGATCAGCGTGGCTTCCCCCGTCCCTGGGGTGCTCACTGCGACATCGGCGCGGTGGAAATGCAATTGCCCGAGATCGCGGTCTATCCGCCGAGTCGGAATGTAGCAGTCGGATCGGAAGCTCAGTTCACGGTCAGTGTTGCCACGAACGGCGTGCCTTTGGGTTCCTTGACTTATCAGTGGCGATTCAATGGGACCAACTTTGCCGGCGCCACAAACACAAGCTTCACCGTGTCTGGCGATCAGACGAAAGACGTTGGCATCAATCAGGTTCAGGTGGTCGCCACCAATTACCTCGGCGCCGTTACCAGCCAGGTCGCCACGCTCAGAGTCTTTGTTCCGGTTGTGCTGGCGACGCCATCGTTCGACCAGACGAACTTCTGGTTCACTTTCAAGAGTGAAACCGGCCTCATCTACATCGTCGAGTTCAAGGATACGCTGAACGATACCGGTTGGACACGACTCACCACGAATGTGGGCACTGGAGATTTGCTGACCAACGGCGGTGGTGGCGGTACCACAAGCCGCTTTTTCCGAATAGTGATTGAGTAAAGCCCTCGCGGATGCCTTAAGAACTGAGAATTTCCCGAAAGCTCGCCCGCGTGCCACTGCGGTATTCAAAGAACAGTACCGGATTTCACTCGCTGATCCCCTCGATGGGCGGAAACGGCAACGGCGGCCCGGGATTGTTCTTGGCCTGCTCTCGATTGATCAGTATGAGCGCGGCTTGCTCTTCCGGCGCCAGCGTTTGCTGCTTTCCTGGCGGCGGGGTCGCGACCTGCGTCACCAAAGGCGTGACCCCAGCGGTCGTCGCCAGCAGATGCAGTGAGCGGGTGGGAGTGGGTATGTTCTTCAAAGCGGAGCCGGCTGCCGCACCGCTTTGCGACGGGTTGAATGCGGCGGCGGCGGGCGCAGGTACACTGATGCCCGGAAACGGCGCGACTGCCGGCCCGGTTGGAGGTTTCGGGCCGTCTTTTTCCAGACTCAGCGTTTGGGGCTTGCCGTGGTTGTTGAAGGTGATCGTCCCGGCGCTTTCGTCAATGGCCACAACTTCGATTTCACCCTCGCGCTGGCCGACGCTCAACACCATGGCGGTTTCCCTGGGCGGTTCACCGGGTTTGCTCCCGGGCATCATGGTCTTGAACAACACCTGCTGGCGGCCAATCACGGACATAATGCCCTGCGGAGTGATTTTCGGCGGCTCCGGCTCCGCCGGTTTCACGGAACTAAGGACGGGGGGCGGTTTGATGGCAAAGACGTTGCGGATGACGACTCCCTGGTAAGAGTTGCCCTGCGCATCTGCGGTCACGGCCCGTGCGCTCACGCTCAATACCAGCCCGCCGGTCAGGCAAATCAGCATTTTCCCGTCGCGTTTCATGGTTGCAATATCAGTTATCTTCTCAAACACCAATCTTCTCAAACACCACAGCGATAAACTGGTTGCGGATGAAATAAAATCGGACAAACAGTCTCCCGGAGTTAATCCGGTCGGCTGCTTGCCGCCCTTTTCGAGAAAGCGCCGCGCTGCCCGAGCAAGCTAGTTCGACTGCCTGCCGCTCACGCCTTTGGTGGACTTGCTGATCACCTTGGCGGCTTCCTTCGGACGCAGGGCGCGCACCGCCGCGCCGGCCCGCCACATCTCGGAGTCGCGAATCTGGTTCAATTCCTTCTGCAACTGCACCTGGTAATTCGGCGCGCCGCAGGCCGAGAGCACCCGGGCGCATTCCTTGCCGGTCTTTACCCGCTGGTAGAGCTCCTTGAACACCGGCAGCACGGCCTTCTTGAAACGCGGACGCCAGTCCAGAGCGCCGCGTTGGGCGGTGGCGGAGCAATTCGCATACATCCAGTCCATGCCGTTCTCGTCCACGAGGCGGATGAGCGATTGCGTGAGTTCCTCGACCGTTTCGTTGAACGCTTCGCTCGGCGAGTGGCCGTGCGAGCGCAGCACGTCGTATTGCGCGTCCATGATGCCGGCCAGCGCGCCCATCAGCACGCCGCGTTCGCCAGTCAGGTCGCTGAACACCTCGTGCTGGAACGTCGTCGGGAACAAATAGCCCGAGCCGATGCCGATGCCCACGGCCATGCAACGTTCCTTGGCGCGGCCCGTGTAATCCTGCTCGACCGCGAAGCTGGAATTGATGCCCTGCCCGGACAGGAAATTGCGCCGCACGGACGTGCCCGAACCTTTGGGCGCGACCATGATCACGTCCACGTTTTTCGGCGGCACCACGCCGGTCTGCTTTTTGTAGGCGATGGAAAAGCCGTGCGAGAAATACAACGCGGCGCCGGGCTTGAGGTTTCGCTTGATGGCGGGCCAGATGGTGCGTTGGGCGGCGTCGGAAACCAACATCTGGATGATGGTACCGCGCCGCGTGGCTTCTTCCATGTCGAACAGCGTCTTGCCGGGCACCCAGCCGTCTTTAACCGCGCGATCCCAATCACGCTTGAACTGCGGCGCCTGGCCGATGATGACCTTGAAACCGTTGTCGCGCAGGTTCAGCGACTGCGCCGGGCCTTGCACGCCGTAGCCAATGACGGCGATGGTTTCGTTTTTGAGCACCTTGCGCGCTCTCGCGATGGGGAATTCCTTGCGTGTGATGACGGTTTCTCTGGTTCCACCAAAATCAATCGTTGCCATGATGTCTTTGTCTTCGTTGGTGGCGTGCCGAAATTGGGCGACGCCGAGTTTGGTTTACTGTTGGTTCAATGGTTGGAGTCCAAGCTTTAGCTTGTTCGTGGTACACGCTAAAGCGTGAACTCCAACACTGCGAGCGCGAAATCCTAGCGGGAAATTTATTTCCGTCAATCGGATTACTTGCGCGGCAACGCTACTTTGCCGGTGCGGGTCAAATCCGTCACGCCGAACGCTTTCATCAAGTCGAGGAATTTTTCCACTTTGCCCTCGTTGCCGGTGATCTCGACCGTGAGGCTCTTGGGCTGCACGTCCACGATTTTGGCGCGGAAAATGTCCGTGATCTGCATGACCTCGGCGCGCGTCTTGGAATCCACCGACACTTTGACCATGACCAGTTCGCGGTCCACGTATTCGCCGTCGCGGAAATCCTGAACCTTGATGGTGTCCGGCAATTTGTTGAGCTGCTTGACGATTTGTTCCAGCGTGGCCTCGTCGCCGTGCGTGACGATGGTCATGCGCGACGCGGTCGGGTCCTGGGTCGGCGCGACGTTGAGCGAGTCAATGTTGTAGCCGCGTCCGCTGAACAAACCAGCCACGCGAGTGAGCACGCCGAACTTGTTTTCCACCAGAACTGAAATCGTGTGTCGCATAAATTCGTTGGACGGCTGCAAACGCTAACAAGGCAACCGCGAAGGGTCAATTTACAAATTCAAATGAACTGTTCTCAATGGGATTTCGAGGGTCGCCTTATGGCATCAATCAAACTTTGGTCTTGGAAGATACCTTCAGACGAGCCGGCATACGTGATTTGAACAATCTGTTGAGGCTGTATTCCTTGGTAAACAAACTGACGATTAAAAATGATTTGGTTCGACTGCAAGACGGTCATTTTTGAGCGGATCTCAAACGCGGGGGCACCCGACATTTCCAACTTCGTCGCTTTCAGAAACTCAAAAGCACACAATGCGGATGCCTTTTTTAGCTGTTCTAACGTCTCTCGTCCGATCTTTGATTGGACGGCTTTCTGAACTTCCTCTATCGGGATATTTGCCCGTTTTGCGGTTAACCGAGTCGCTTCTTCCAATCCCTTTGCTGGACCTTGCTCCAAGCCGTAGATGCCAAGTGCGACGTATTGCTCCAGCGTTAACTCAATCTTTAATGTTCCCGCACTCAACGCGATTTTGCGTTCCCTGTTTAGAGCGCGTTTTTGGACAACAAAATTCTCTGGTTGATCAAGCTTTTCCCACTCGTTATCGAGAATGATACGAGTGCCCCCGGTTTCCAGTATTACTCCCCTTTCATCACCGGGACACGCATAGCCTAGAACGAAAGCAAAGCAAACCAGCAGCGATTTAAGAGACGAGTGTGCTCGCATATGTATCTTCATGTTTTGTAACAGGTTTTACCGCCGCGCGATGAACGCGCTCGCGTCGGCCAGCCTTTTCAAATCTCCGGCGTGGAAGGCGCTCAGGTATTCCTCGGTTTCGAGCAGGTGCTGATGGTGTTCCTTCTTGTCATGCTTGATGATGAACTTAAGTTCGTCCATATCGCTTGACCAGCAGACACCGTTGAAAAACTCTGCGCCAGCGAATTGCGTTTTGTACAGCGCGTTGTTCGAATAACACGTGCCGAGGTAGAGCTGCCGGAAGCCGCGCCCGGCAAACAGCGTCACGGCCGAGGTCATCATGAACATGCCCAGATTGCGCGCGTAATAATTCAGGTCGTAGAAAGCGTAGTAATAATAGGCGAGCGATTTCCCGCTCCCCTCCTCGGAGGGGTTGGGGGTGGGTTTTCCCTCAACGTAGAGCGTCGCCACTCCAACCTCCGCGCCGGTCTTCACGTCCGTGAACACGAGCAGGTGCGAGATGATAGGCGACGCGAACAGCCCGTTCAGCCGCTCGAACGTCATCACGTCCTTGCCAAATTTGATGTCCGCGTACGTCTTGAAAAACTGCCTGCGCTCCGGCGTGTAATCGTATCGGTCGCGCGGCACAAGTTGGCAGTTGATGCCGTCGCCCTTGCGCAGAATGCGGCGGTTTTCGGATGACACCTTGAACTTCGCCAGGCTCACCCGCACTTGGCGGCAAAGATAATACCGGTCGAGCTGGCGCGATGATGGTAGAAAGCCCGCGTTGAAGATGTCCGCCGGCGTTTCGCCTGCCTCCGGCACTGCCCAGATGGCGTAGGGAAACTGGTAGTGCTCGTAGTCGGATTTTTGTTCGGAGAAAAGGAGCTTCATGGGTTTTGAACCACGAATGGACACGAATAAACACGAATCAGGCAGGCGCGGTTTCCATTCGTGTCAATTCGTGTTGATTCGTGGTTGTGCCGTTTACTGATTTTCTTCGCAAGCGCAGCCGCCAGTTTGTCAGCACGTCGTAGCTGACGGAGTTTTTCAGCTTCGCCAGGTCGTGCACGGTGATTGCCTCGTCACCTTGGTGGCCCATGAGGATGGCTTCGTCCCACATCCGCGCTTCGGGAATTTCCGTGATGTCCACCATCAGCGCGTCCATCGCCACGCCGCCGATGAGCGGGGCGCGCCGACCGCGGATGATCGCGCCGCCCTGGTTGCGCACGCGCGGGAAACCGTCGCCATAACCGATCGGCAGCACGGCGATGCGCCGTTCGCACGGAGCGGTGTAACGCATGCCGTAACCGACCGCCTCGCCGGGCTTCAAATGTTGAACCGCCGCGATGCGCGCTTTGACGGACATGACCGGTTCGATGCCGGGAATCCGCCGGCAAACCGACGACGGGAAGATTCCATACATCAAAATGCCCACGCGCACCATGTCGAGATGCGCGTGCGGCAGATCGAGAAAGCCGCCGCTGTTGCAGGTGTGGCGCAGTTTCACGGAAATGCCGCGCGCGGCCAGGTCCTGCAGAACGTCGTTGAACCGGGAGAACTGGAGATTCGCAAACGTCTTGTCCGTTTCGTCCGATTGCGAGAAATGCGTCATCACGCCTTCGAGTTGCAGTGATTTCTCCGAGCAGATCAATTCGATGAGCGGCAATGCCTCGTCCCAGCGAACGCCGTAACGGCTCATGCCGGTGTGGACTTTGAGATGAACGGGAACTGGTTTGCCGAAACTCGACGCGATTTTTGCCAGGGCGCGGACGGTGTGCGCCTCGTTCACGCAGACAGTGAGATCGTGCGCCACGCACCACGACAACTCGGCCTCCTGCCGTTCGCCGAGCAGCAGCAACGGCGCGATGATGCCCGCGTCGCGCAGCGCCATCGCCTCTTCGAGCGTGCTCAGGCCGAAGCCCCACGCGCCTTCCTCGACCGCGATGCGCGCCACGTCGAGCGCGCCGTGGCCGTAAGCCTCGTCCTTCACGACGGCGAGCAACTGCACGTGCTCCGGCAGATCGCGGCGGATGAGTTGCACGTTGCGCCGGAGCTTGCCGAGGTCAATCTCGGTCCACGCCGGTCGCAGCGGAAAAGTTGTCGAATCGAATTCCATCAGGTCGTTGGACAGATTTAACCGCGGAACACGCGAAACACACGAAAAAAGCAGCCGTCTTGCTGTAGCGCAGGCTGGGGGCCTGCTGTGTCGCCGATTGGCAATCGGCGAATGATGCGCAGTCAGCAGGCTGCCAGCCCGCGACACAGCAGATTGCCAATCTGCGCTACACTTTCCCCGGCGGCCACAAACTCTGCCCCACGTCCGTGCGATAATAACCGCCCACGACGCGGATTTTGCGGATGTTTGCGTAAGCCTTGGCAATCGCGGCTTTCAGCGTCGGCGCAATCGCGTTTACGTCCGCGACCCGATGGCCGGTTGACATCAAGCGGCCATCCGCGTCGCGCGCGACTTCGTTCCACCACACGTCGCAATCGAATTTGCCATCCACGGCCACCGGCAGATGCGGCCCGCGCACCTGCGTGAACGGATAGCCGTAGCCCGCCAGCGTGAGCGAGCAACCAAACCTGGCCGACCGTTTGAATTGCGGGTTGAGCTTCTCGTTCCGTGCGGTGCGCAGCAAGGTCTCCAGTGGATTTTTCAGCATCCTCAAGATCATCGGGCCGGACGTGACGCCGATGCGGATGTTGTATTCGATGACATGCCATTTGCCGCCACGCTTGATAGGGCCGACCTGCCGGTCGGCCTGGACGCGCAGCAGCGCGTCCCTACCACATTTGATAGCCGTGACTTGCAGCGGGCCGTGATATTTGACCTCCCGCAGCCACGGCAGGAGGGGATGAATCAATTCACGCGCCAGGCCGTATTTGTCTTCGGGGTCGCGCTCGACCAATCCACCGAGCGGCGCGCCGGCCACGATGCCCATGTTGCCGTTGAAGGCGTATTTGTATTCCTGATTCGTGACGAGCGAATGAATTTCCCCGCCGCTCACGAGGACAATGTGCCCCGCTTCGGCGCGTCCGAGATATTCCTGTAGGAAAACTCCCTCGGCGTGATTGACCTGCCGCAACCACGCGCGCGTGTCTTCAATCGTCTCGCACAAAATGGTGTGAATCGGACTCGTCGGCGAGCACAGCGGGTTTTTGATCACGTAGGGCGCGGGATGCTGCGCCAGGATTTTTTCCGCCTCCAACCGGTTCGGCGCCACGAACGCGCGCGGGAACGGAATCTTGAACTCCGCGCACAGCCGCCGGGCGAAATCCCGTTCGCGCTCGATGCGCATGGCTTCGCCGGTGGGACCAAAAATGGGCGTCCGCGTGGCGAGCAATTCGTCCTTCCACGGCGCTTGCGCCCAGTCAATGGACATCGGCACGACCAGATCGGTGCGCGTCTGCTTCAACAAAGGGACGGGCGATGGAAATTGTTCGCGGCGGTAAGTCGGGCCGGCCAGCGACGGTGGGTAGTGACCGTAATTGCGCGTGAGATAAGTCGAAACCGACGCGCCCGCGTCCGCCAGAATCTGCGCGGTGCTGTGCGCAAACGCGCCGACGCCCAGCACCATGACGGAAGTGTTACGGCGCTTGCCAACGTTACGGGTCATATTGAATTCAAGCTCCAAGTGTTCATCGCGCGGCGAAAGTGTGGGGCGCTGTGCGTGAGGCGTCAAGCACGCGGCGGGAGCAACGTTGGGAAATATTGCAGCGGCCTTTCGCGTGTTCCGTGATTGATGAATCCTATTGCGTCCGGCCAAACTTCTTTTCCAACTCACGATAAGGTGGCGACGGAGTGGAAGGCGTTTTTGGAGGCGCAACCAGATTTCAACAGTGCTGGAATGACTTACCGTTCACTTACTACCAGGAAAGGCTTTTCGAATAATATCTAGCGTAAGCCACTGCTGAGAAAATTGAAGAATACGAACCTGATTAAGACCAACATCGTGAATGATAAGGTAGCCCATCCCATAATTATTGTGTGCCCAATAAACTATGGTTGCTTTGTAATCATCCGATAACGGCGTTTTTATCCACCAACTAGGAATTGCATCATCGCCATACATAAAGGCAGAGAATAGACCATCCAGAGAAAAGCGAATGTCTTCTAACCGCGATACTTGTTCGTTCTGATGTTGAACGTTTTTCTTGAGAGATGAATCAATTATTTCGTTCACACTAGCAACGGCACTTTGAAATGATACCACTCTGTAATTAGTGTCATGCCCGCCATAAAAGTGGACGAACACTTCGTGGGCATCGTCTGGTAGCGACACCCACTTGTCATACTCGCTTGCGTGATATGCTTGTGACGTAATAACTGTCTTGGGCTTTGCAAATCCGAACAGCCAACAGCCAGTCACAATCGCAGCGGTCCACACGAGCGATGTGAAAATAATAATTTTAGGAGTCTTCATATATTAACCAAATTTCGTTAGCTACTGCGTCCGGCCAAACTTCTTCTCTAACTCTCGGTAATTCATCTCGATCAACGTTGGTCGGCCATGCGGACAGGTGTAAGGCATGGCGCAGCGTCGCAGGTCTTCGACGAGATTTTCCAGTTCGCGGCCCGCCAGCGGGTCATTCGCCTTCACCGCGTGGCGGCAAACGGTCTTGGCCACGACGTGTTCGCCAAGCCGCGCGGAGTTTACTTCGCGGCCCACGGCCTTCAATTCGTCCACGAGGTCGAGCACAAAGCGGCGCGAGTCGGACACCTTCACGAACGGCGGCAGCGCGTCGAGC
>CAYIOH010000053.1:0-12879 GCA_964364975.1 uncultured Bifidobacteriaceae bacterium | reverse complement strand
CGCTGTCGAGGTATTCCATGTGCACCTTCGGCACTTCAGTCTCTTGCGCGCGACCGAAGGTGCCCACGTGCACAAACGGGAAGTGGCTTATGTCGAGGAAGTTGTCGGCCATTCGAGTTGCCGAGCACTGCGACACATCAACGGGCGTGTTGATGCGACGGAACGATGCGTCGTCTTCGTTGGGGATGACGGGGCCGCGTGTCTATGCCCGCATGGCTGCCGATGGCTACCTTCCGTCCTGGATGGAGCAGAAATCGGGGCCGCCTCGCGCGGCCATCCTGTTCCAGTTCGCCGTCGCGTTGGTGATGCTCTGGACGGCAAGCTATCAGAGTTTGCTCACCTTCATTGGATTCACGCTCAACCTCAGCACGGCGGCAACGGTCTGCGGCCTCCTGGTTTTGCGCCGCCGCCTTGGGGCGAGTCTCCCGGTTCCCGGCTGGCCTTGGGTGCCCGTTGCTTTCGTCATCGCCGTCCTCGGCATGACTATTTTATCGATCGCGCGCGCGCCGCTGCCGAGCCTCGTCGGCTTTGTGGTGCTCGGACTCGGTTGGATTTTCTGGCGTCTCCACACGCGACCTTGACGAATACCGCTTTTGGAAGCATTTCACCACTTGAGGCAGCGCCTCCGGCTTTTAGCATTTCCACGCCCGCCGGCCTTGTGGGGTGTTGCTCACTGGAAACCTTGGCGGAGTTGCCTGGCTAATTGTGGCCCCAGCCTGGCTTAGGGAATCGCTGATTTAATCGGAGTTGGCAATTTTGTCTGAACTTTAGATTTCTAGATGTCGCGTAGGATGTCGTAGGAACGATTTTGATTTCAAGGGCAGGTGATTTGGATGGTCGAAACCGGGTTGGATTTCCTGAGCGCTGATTAAATCAGCGCTTCCTTAGGTTTCCGTTGTAGCTTTTCGCGCCGCCGCGGCTCAATACTCCCAGCGATGATATGAACAAAACAAACTTCCCATCCGGGACATGTAGTGATGGCGACCGCGCCGAAACCAAAGCGCGCTGGAATCCTTACCTCGTCGGCATCGGGATCGGCGTCTTGAGCTGGTTCGCCTTCGGTCTCGTGAATCAACCGCTCGGCATCACCACTTCGCTGTCGTCCGCTTCGAGCCTTTGTGCGCTGCCCATCTTGGGCAATGAGGGCGTGGCCCAGAATGCGTACTGGGCCAAGACTCCCTTCAAGTGGGATGGCGGCATGTTGTTTTTGATGGGCACATTTCTAGGCAGTCTGCTGAGCGCGCTCGTCAGCCGCACGTTTCGATGGGAGAAAGTCCCCACGGCGTGGGCGGCACAGTTTGGCAACTCGACACCGAAGCGTTTGTTGACCGCTTTCATCGGTGGCGTCATCATCATGTTCGGCGCGCGGATGGCGGGCGGTTGCACGAGCGGACACGGCATCAGCGGCTCGCTCCAACTTGCGCTTAGCAGTTGGACCTTCTTCCTGACGATGTTTGTGTTTGGCATCCTGACAGCACTGGTTCTCTTTCGCAAACGTGCGAGCGCCTCCAAGTAAACTCACCCTTCCTGAATTATGGTTTTTCCCGTCTCGGCTGAAACCGCTCGCTGGCTCGCCATTCCCATGGGCATCATCTTTGGCCTGCTGCTACATCGCGGCGGCGTGGCCAATTACAACGTGATCGTGAACCAGTTCCGGTTCAAAGATTTCACCGTCCTCAAAATCATGTTCACCGCCATCATCGTCGGCGGCATCGGCGTCTTGCTGCTGAAGACCACCGGCCACGCGCAATACCATATCAAGCCCGCCAACATGCTCGGTGTGTCGCTGGGCGCGGCGTTGTTTGGTGTCGGCATGGTGCTCTATGGTTATTGTCCCGGCACAGGCGTGGCGGCCATGGCCACAGGAAGTATTCATGCGACGGTGGGTTTCGCGGGGATGCTGGTCGGCGGCGTGCTCTACGCGCTCAGTTTCACCTGGGTGGAGGCAAACATCCAAAAAGTTGCCGCGCTCGGCAAGGTTCGCCTGCCGGATGTCACTGGCATACCGGACTGGGGTTGGTTTGGAATCCTGTGCGCCATCGCCGCAGTCGTCTTCTAGTTGATCGAAACGCGTTTCAAGCCGGCTACGAGCTCATCGGCTTCGTCTGGTAGCTAGAGAAAGTTTTGAAGCATTGAACGAGTTCCTGCCGCCGCGTCGGTGTCCTGCGGGATTTCCTTAACGCTGTTTCCTTCCCGGAGCATCGCCCTCAAGCTTCTCCAGACTCCTCCATCGTGGCTGTTTCCCGGTTGCGTCGCCACTACATGATGGGAAATGGAGACCGATTGGGCGCTGCGCCATCTGAAGAAATTGGGAACAGTCTCCCGATTCTGAAAAGGGTGTCATCCTGGCCGCAGACGTTTCGATTGAATTTGCGGTTGTTTACATGCGTTTCCCCCGGCCCTCCATCGCTGGCATGTGCCGTGCAAAACAGTTGGCAGATGGACGGCAAATCGGACGCCGCCCCCGAATGACAGAAACCACAGCAGTCATAAGCCTGCTATGAAAACGACGAGCACCGCGAATCCAATCGCCGCCTCAACGGTGACCGACGAACAGTCGCTCCGGGAATGGCTGCGTCTCGCGGGCGGGAGTCTGCCCGGGGAGTTTCTTCGATCGCAGGGCTTGAATCCGGCGGTGTTGGTAACGCAGGGTCTGTTGCGGGTTGGGCCGGGCCGCTGGTCGGATTTCTATGTCGCCGGTCCGGTTCTTCGGTTCACCCCGTTCAACCGCCAAACCAAAATCGCTGCGTAAGCGGAGGCTGCGCGAGAATTCGCCAATTGGACCTGCCGATCACCGCACCCGCTGAGCGCGGTAGAATTGTGTCGCCGGTGCGTTCGTGCCGGTGTCTTCGACGAAAAGCAATGTGCCCGAGCTGTCGAGGAATTCGAGCAACGCGCCATCCGTCCACGTCGTGAGGTTTGGACTGGATTGCAGGCGGAACTGCTGGTCGGTCGCGCCAGTAAAGAGAAACACGTTCATCCCAGACGTGCGACCGAAGCTCGCCACCCGAATCGGCGTCAGGTCAGGAACCAGTTGGCTGCGCAAGATTGCGCCCTCGCTACCCACGGTCACAAGCTGTCCATTGTGGATGGTCACGCCGTAGAGTGATTTCTTCGTGAGCGTGCCGAAGTTGAACCAGTTGGTGGCGTCCGGACTGCCGAGCACTGTGCCTTGGTTGCCGACGATGAACCGGGTGCCTCGACGAAGTCCGCCGCGTTGAGCCACGCGGTTGTTCCGCTCGCGTTGGTTCGCCATTGCACACCGTCGGCGCTGATCAGGATGCAACCATTTTGGCCGACGGCGATCAACCGGTCGTTCAGCCAACGCGCCTGACTCAGCCAGTTGGTCGTGCCGGAAACGCGCGCGGTCCAGTTCGTGCCATGATCGTTGCTGGTGAGAATCACGCCGTCATCGCCCACCGCCACGAGGCCGCCCGGAAAGGCCGCGACGCTCATCAGAAAGGCGCTCGTCGGTGTGGTGCGCCGAGTCCAGTTCGTGCCACACGGACTGGTGAGAATCGTGCCATTGCCGCCCGCCAGGATGAATTGAGCGCCGTCATAGCAGACGCCTTGCAGATCATTGGTCGTCGGTTTGGGGGAAAGTTCGTTCCAAAGAAACACGTTTGTGCCCCAGAGCACCGTTCCCTGAGTGCCGACGGCCAGCAGCAGATTTGAGCTGCCGCCGACGCCGAGCAACACGGAGTTGGTCGTCGTGAAGGGCACAAGTTCGAGATCCCAATCCACTCCGTTCGGACTGCTGAGAATCGTTCCGTAATCACCCACCGCCACGTAATGCGTCGGCGTCCGCGCCACCGACCAAAGCCACGTGCGCACCGATTCCGCGAGCGGTTGCCATTTCACCGGTTCGGCGGAGTTCGTCTTGCTGCCCTCGACCGCAAAGCCCGACCGTCCGGCCAGCAGATAGTAACCGCTGTTCCACAACGCCGAGTAATACGTCCAGGCCGGCGCGGGTGCGGTCAGCCCGGAGGCGAGTTGATTCGACCAGGCGTTGCCTTCCTCCGAGAGCCGGACTTCGAGGTTGCCGGCGGCGAGGTGCGAATTCGTGACGCCTGCCGCTGTGTAAAGATAGTTTGTCGCACCCACGCTGATCGCCGCCCACTGGCTGCCATTCGCGCTGCTGAAGGCTTTGCCGCCGTCACCCACGGCGAGAAAATGGTCGCCCATCCAGGCGACACGATTGAGATTCGTCGTCGTGCCGCTGGTGCGGACCTGCCACGAATTCCCGTTCTGGCTGCTGGCAATCAGGCCGCCCTCACCTACGGTCACGAAAGTCGAACCATTGCACGCCACGCTGCGCAGCCAGTTGTTAAACGTCGGTGTGATGCGCAGCCAGTTGACCGCGTTGGTGCTGGCGTAGATGGCAGCGTGATCGCCAACGGCCACGACGAGATTGGATGATGCCGCCACGCTTTCGAGCCAGTCGGAAGTGCCGAGCGTAAGGCCGTGGAAATTCCACGGGTCGTCAGCGAACATGACCGTGCCCGCCTCGCCCGTGATGACGAGACGTCCGTTGAAGAATGTGACGCCACGCAATGCAGCCGTCGTGTAGGTATCGCGCGGCGACCAGGTTTCCCAATCGTCGCTCAGGTAAATCTGGCCGCGCTCGCCTACTTGCACGGTCAATGCAGCATTGGCTGATTGGTCCACGATGTTCGCGCCGTGGGGCGCGGGATTCGACCAGCGCCAAGGCGGTGGGATCGTGACGCCGAGAACATCGCAAGCGGGGGAAAACAGCAGCGTGCTGATGAGGAAAAACCACCTCCATCGTGGAGCAGCCGACGTAAGGAGGCTCATTCTATTTCGTCCGCACGAAGCCAGAGCCTCCTTACGTCGGCTGCTACCGTGCGGGGCGAGGGCGGCAGGCCGCGCCTTGCCGACTGCCAGTCTTTATACTGCATTCTATTTTGCTTTGCCAGTCAGACACTTACATTAGTTCAGTATTCGGTTATGCCATAGTTTATGCCAGTGCTTGCGGCGAGTGAACATGCTCTTGTCGCAACTCAACTCAGTCTGCTTTTACATCTAGTTTCTCACGACCGAAATGGCAAGTTCTTCGTGGAAGAATTCACGCTCCGAAAGAGCCTGCGGCAATCGAGCCTATCCCTTGAAAGCGCAAAGCGAATTGTCCCCGTTGGAGGAATACGAGCGTACGCAGCCAGAGGATGTTATCTCGCTCCAGAGAAAAACCATGGGGCGGAGGTTGGGTTAGCGGGTTTCTGAAACTCCGAGAACGGCGTGGAGAGTTATGGATGGAAGCTCATGGAGTCGCTACCGCCAGCGGTTGCCTTTGGAGGAATTATGCTCACGGCACATGAGCGCCGCGTTCTCTAACTGGCTCCGCCCGCCTTTGCTGTGAGGGTTGATGTGATCAATGGTGAAATCGTCCCATGTCAACTTGCGGATGCATCTCGGATGTGAACAGGTGCGATTCACAGAAGTATTTCAAATGATCCGGCGTTGCTCGGCGGTGAATCCCCGCTGGCCATCTCGCTTTGTGAACAGACTTTCCAGAATCCCACGCAATATCTGCTCGCGCTTGCGCCGTTGGCTTACATCGTCGGTCATCTGCGACACCGTTAGTAAATAGTCCCGATAAAGTTCCTGGTCAGGTCGGGCGCCCTTGGCCTTGCGCTGTAACTCGCGCACCTCGTCCACCTGGGTTACGAAAGCCTGTAAGAGATCCCAAGCGAGCCGATTGCGCCGTCGATCCGTCAGGATCATTCCTTCCTGCTCAAACTTCCCGATCAAAACCGCCAACGTGTAAAAGTCTGTTCCCTGTCGCAGGCGTGTTGACTTGAGATGTCGAAACATCCGACGGATGCGGTTTAACGTGGTGGTGACCATCCGCGAGGCCTTGCCAAGCTGCCGTCCATCAAACGATGACGTGGCCATGACACGATCCAAGGCGGTTTTCTTGTTGAGCACGTCGCCTTGCACCAGGGAAAGCATAAGCTCGCAAATCAATTCGACGTGCTTCATGCGGCTCAACTGGCCGGCGCTGAAAATTCCATTTTGGGTAAAGTAATGCTCAAATCGGTTGGCCAATCGGGACGCCTCCTTCAAGAAGGGACTGTCGCAGTAGCGAGCATGACGCTTTTCCTGCTGCGTAAGCGCCTTGCCCGTCGAATTGATGCGCACGAATACGCTGACGATGTCGCCCATTTCACCATCAACTTCGATGACGGGGATTTCGTAACCGGTGATCAGATGTTATTTGCCTTTGCGTCTCAAGAATGCCCAATCCACCCATCCAACCGAATCCGTTTCGGGTAATTGCGTCCGCGTCCAAAATTTCCCCCGCATCGCTCCCGTGAACATGAAGATGGATTCGAGGCGCTGCTTGCCGTCGATGACATCGCACACAAGTTTCCCGTCTTCCTGCCGCCGGTAGAGGAATATGGCTGGCACCGGGTAGTTCCGCAGGATGCTGTCAATCAGTTTGGCACGATCACGTTCATGCCACACGGATTGCCTTTGGAATCCTGGCTCGAGGTTTAGGTGGCCGTGGTCGTAGAGGTTCTGGAGGTCCAGGATGCTCTTGGTGGTCGTCTTGTGGGTGATGGCGGCAGTTCTAAGCATAAATGTTTATTTGCGTTTCCATTCAACGAGCATTCACATGTAAAATGCGTAATTGGTCTGTATTGGTGTGGATGATTCAACGTATTTAAGAATTGCGCCCACTTGCCGAGCGGCAACAGTAGGAACTGATCGAAATCTCGGTTACTGTGTCCATGGGTGTCTGAGGACCGATTCAAAGCACGACCTCCCGCAGACAGGCCGCGCTGTCCTCGGGCGGCATGGGGTTGATGTAGAACCCCGTCCCCCACTCAAAGCCGGCGGTATGCGTCAGCCGCGGCAGAATCTCGATGTGCCACCGGGAGTCCTGGTCAATCGTATCCCAGTAACCGCTCCGGCGATGGCCCGCCCGCGAGGGCGCCGTATGCAGGATCAGGTTGTATTGGGGCTTGTTCAACCCCCGGCTGAGTTTCCCCAACGTGATCTTCATGACCTCGGCCAGTTGCAGAACCTCCTCCCCCGCGATGCTATAAAAGTCGGCGACTTGCCGTTTCGGCAGCACGCACAGCTCGCAATGAAATCGCGCCGCGAAGGGGCAGAAGACCAGAAAGCCGGGGTTCTCGAACACGACGCGGCGGCCCCCACCCCCTTGTTCCTGCCGCAGGATGTCCTCAAACACCGAACGCTCCTTGCGCTCATAGTAATCGCGTGCTCCGACGAGCTTGGCTTTGACCCGGTACGGCGTCACCGGGGTGGCAATCAACTAGTAATGCGCGTGGCGGAGCGAGGTGCCAGCCTCACGCCCCACATTATTAAACGCCAGGATGTAGCGAAATCGCACGTCCCGTTGCAGGTCGAGCATCCGTTCCTTGATGGCAGTCAGCGCCAACGCAATATTTGCGGCAGACTGGTCCTCAATGGCTTGGTGGTGTTCCTGGCGGAATAACGGTGCTTGGCGTCGTGAAAGGGAGCGTGTTGACGGTGCGCTACGACAGTGGGTGTTCTTAAAACAGTGTTCATCATTTTTTCGCTGCTCTGCCTGCAATCAAAAGAGCACAACTCAAATCCGCGCGCAAACAGAATTGTTGAATCACAAACCCGGGGTTGGTTGATTTCGATTTCCATTCGTTGACTTACTCCCGGATCTCGGCTACTAAAATCGGACGATTGAATTGCGATCTCACATGTCGGCCATCCTAGGCATCTCGGCCTTTTATCATGACAGCGCGGCGGCGCTGGTTGTGGATGGGGACATTGTGGCCGCCGCGCAAGAGGAGCGGTTCACCCGCAAGAAACACGATCCGGGCTTTCCGGCCAACGCTGTGGCTTACTGTCTCAAGGAGGCTGGTTTGGAAGCCGGGCAACTCGACTACCTCGCGTTCTACGACAAGCCGCTGACGAAGTTCGACCGTTTGCTCGAAACGTATCTGGCGTACGCCCCGGCGGGTTTCAGGAGTTTCCGCCTGGCGATGCCGGTCTGGCTGAAGGACAAGTTGCACATGCGCCGCACGCTGCGGAAACAATTCCCCCTGGCCCGCAAGGCACCGCTGGTATTCACCGATCATCACGAAAGTCACGCGGCCAGCGCGTTTTTCCCCAGCCCGTTCGAGCGCGCGGCGATTCTAACGGTGGATGGCGTGGGCGAATGGAGCACGGCCACCTTTGGCGCCGGCGAGGGAAATCGGTTGCGGTTGATTTCCCAACTGCAATTCCCCCATTCGCTCGGACTGTTGTATTCCGCCTTTACCTATTACTGCGGTTTCAAGGTGAACAGTGGCGAATACAAGCTGATGGGCCTGGCCCCATACGGCCAACCGGTTTACCGCGACGTCATCTTGAAGCATCTCCTCGACCTCAAGCCCGACGGCAGTTTCTGGATGAACATGGATTACTTCAATTATTGCCAGGGGCTGACGATGACGAATGAGCGATTTCACCAGCTCTTCGGCGGCCCGCCACGACGACCGGAGGCGATGTTGGAGCAGCGTCACATGGATCTGGCCGCCAGCATCCAGATCGTGACCGAGGAAATCATGCTGCGCATGGCGCGCGAGGTGCACCGGCAAACGAAGTTGAAAAACCTCGTGCTGGCTGGCGGGGTGGCGCTGAATTGCGTGGCCAACGGCCGACTCCTGCGTGAAGGGCCGTTCGAAAACATCTGGATTCAACCGGCGGCTGGCGATGCCGGCGGGGCGCTCGGCGCGGCGTTGTTTGTGTGGCATCAGTTGATGAACAAACCCCGCTCCGGTGCGCCAGGGCCGGGCCAGGACCGCCAGAAAGGAAGTTTGCTTGGGCCGCGGTTCGCGAACGATGACATCAAAAACTTTTTGGGCGAGATGCGGACCCCGCACGAGCAGTTCACCAACGAAAGCGAGTTGCTGGAAGAGGTGGCGCGGTTGATGGCGGCGGGCAAGATCGTTGGGTGGTTTCACGGGCGGATGGAGTTTGGCCCGCGGGCGCTCGGGGCGCGCAGCATCCTTGGCGACGCGCGCAATCCGACGATGCAGGCCACGATGAACGTGAAGATCAAGTTCCGCGAAAGTTTCCGGCCGTTCGCGCCGTGTGTGCTGCGGGAACGCGCGGCGGACTATTTCGACCTGCGGAGCGATCAGGAAAGTCCGTACATGCTGCTCGTGGCGCCGGTGCTGGAAAAGCATCGGCTGAAGCTGTCGGAGGCGGACCGGAAAAAAATGACGGCCGACCCGGACCTCCGGCAGCGGGTGAATCTCTCTCGCTCGACGTTGCCGGCCATTACCCACGTGGATTACAGCGCCCGCCTCCAGACGGTGGACGAAGTGCGGCACGGACGGTTTTATCGGCTCATGAAAACGTTCGAGCGGCTGACCGGCTGTCCGGTCATTGTGAACACCAGTTTCAACATCCGCGGCGAACCGATCGTTGGCTCGCCGCACGACGCCTACCGTTGTTTCCTCACCACGGACATGGATGTGCTCGTGCTGGAGGATTGTGTGTTGCGCAAGGAACACATGGAAAAGAAAATCACCGAAGCCGAGCGGGCGAAACACCTAGCTCAATTTGAACTCGACTGATCCCCACGCCATGAAATGGTCCGACATTCAGTTCCAACCGACGAAGAAAGTGCTGCGACAGTTCGCCGCGGCGTGGCTGGTCTTTCTGCTGGCGTGGGCCGCGCATCAGTTGGCGCGCGGCCACCAGCAGGCGGCGCTGATACTGGGCGCGCTCGCTCTGGTTGTCGGCGGATTGGGCCTGCTCGTGCCGACGGCGATTCGATGGATTTACGTCGGCTGCATGTTGGTCGCGTTTCCCGTGGGCTGGGTCGTTTCCCTGGTCATGCTGGCGCTGATGTTCTACTGCTTGATCACGCCGGTGGCGCTGTTCTTCCGGCTGCGGGGACGCGATTTGCTCCATCGCGCGCCGCCACGGGACGGTTCGAGTTTCTGGACCACCAAGTCCTTGCCGCAGGAGGTGCGGCGCTATTTCCGCCAATACTGACCGCAGAGCCCCGTTGAAGGCTCAAAGCTCAAAGTTCAACGAAGAACCAGAATCCAAGCTTTAGTCCAAATTCGGACCCGGATGTTTCGGCTGCAAAAAATTGCAGCTTGGTCGTTGGATTTACCCTTGAGCTTTGTGCTTTTATCGTTGAGCTTTAGTCCATGAGCGACCCGAACCAGAACGATTTTGAAAAGACCGCGCAAGAGCAGGCGGAAGCCGGCTTTATCAGCGAGCTATGGGGCTTCCTGCGCGAGAACAAAAAGTGGTGGTTGGTGCCCATCCTGATCGTGATGCTGTTGTTCGGCCTCCTGGTTCTGCTGTCTGGCACCGGGCTGGCGCCGTTCATCTACACGTTGTTCTGAGAGCTTGTTTGAATACTCAACCCAGACGCCGCGTGAGGGCACGCGGCCTACAAGCATCAGCCCAAATCGTCCGCTGTTGTAGGCCCGGTGTCCTCACCGGGCGAGTTTTCAAACAGGCTTTAAGTCTCGAACCGCGCGCGGCGGGCTACTGTTTGCATCGAATGGTCGGTTGACGCACTTCGCGCAACTCCCGTTCGGCCGGGCTGCTCCGGGTGTAAAGCGAATAGCTGAAAGGCGCTTGACGATACATCCCGCCGGCCAGCCGTCTCAGCCGGTGGTGCCCGATGATGAGGGACCTGACCAGGCGCGCCCACAACGGCGCCGTGCCGTCCAATTCATCCTCCTCACGCCGGGCG
Source organism: uncultured Bifidobacteriaceae bacterium (assembly GCA_964364975.1). Classification (GTDB taxonomy): domain Bacteria; phylum Verrucomicrobiota; class Verrucomicrobiia; order Limisphaerales; family JADLHS01; genus JALOTT01. Next base: position 2,150 of record CAYIOH010000053.1, on the reverse strand, counting down.
TTGGCTCCCTGCCCCAGGTTTCTGCCCGTCAGGGTGAAGCCGGAAGTGAAACGGCCCAGGGCCGCCATGGGCACCCGGCGACGCAAAAGCCGCACCATCCATTCGCCATCTCCGCCCGCGCGCAAACCGGGGTTGAAGAATTCACCCCGGTCAAAAACCACCCGCCGCCGGAAAAAAGTGGCGCAGGACAACGTGGACAGGTGGCAGGTCCAAGTGTGGTATAGCAGCGGCACCTGGACTTTGCGGTGGCCAAGGTACCAGCCCCGCTCGTTTACGAAAATGATGTCTCCGAAAAGCACATCCACTTGCGGATGAGTTTCGAAGAATTCTGCCACGGAGGCCAGCGTCCCCGGCAGGTATTGCTCATCGCAATTCAACCAGGCGAGAATGTCCGCGGTCGCCCGGCGCAGGCCGCGATTGATGGCGTCGTACATCCCCGCATCTTTTTCCACAAAGGCGTGCACGCGTTGATCGTGAAGCAGCCAGTCCAGCGTGCCATCGTCCGAACCCGCGTCCTGGATGATGTGTTCACAGTCCGCGCCCTGGTTGGCGACCGAGGCGATGCACAATTTCAACCAATCGGAACTGCGGAAACTGGGTTCAAAGCTGGCGTTGTAGGTCGCCACCGAGCCGGTATCCGGCAGGGCGGCGCGCAGTTGGCCGAAGGCTGCCAAGTCCCCTCGGGGCAAAGCCTCTTTGCCAACCACCGCCGCTTCGCGGAGCGGGTCAAGGTTTTTCCGGAACTCTGTCGTGTATCATTCAAAAGTGGAAAAGTGTGTGCGGTCAAAAGTGGACGGGGGGCTGGTCAAAAGACTGGGCAATGCAGGAGAACCTCGGGTTTGGTTTTGGGGTTGGGAGCGTGGCGGAGATAATAGATGTCGCCATCGGGGCGTAGGCAATGGAGGACGGTGGAACGAGGCGGGGCGTGAAGGCTCAGGCGTTGGTCGCCGACGGGGGCCTTGCCCTCGTCACCGACGCGGACGCGGGTTTGCAGGCTCCAGACGAAAGGCCACCAAGGACAGTTGGGAACGGGCCGGAGGACGGAGCGTTTTTCTGCGAGGGCTTGGTGGTGGGCTTGGCGGGGCGTTTGGCCCAGTTCGCGGTGGATTTCGTATTGATTGGCGTGAGGGACGAGTGGGTCGAGGAGGCGGTTGGCGCCGACCAGTTCGACGATCTGGTCGGCGACCAGGAGTGGGACGAGACGTTTTTGCCAGTAATCGTGGCGGCGTTCGATTTTCCCTTTGGCTTGGGGGGTTGGGGCATAGAGCAATTTGACCCCGTAGAAGTGGAGGGCTTGACCGAGTTGGGTGAAGGCGTCGGGGTTGTGGGTGTAGAAGAAGGAGTGGTAGTCCACGTAGAGAGCGAGGGGCAAGCCGTGGGCTTGGAAGACGCGCGCGAGGAAGTCGAAGTGGGCCAGCAGGGTTTCGCCGGGATAAAGACGTGCGCCCGTGTTCAGGCGTGTGGCGTCATCCAGAATCTCCAGCAGGACTTGCTTGTCGGAGCCGCCGGGCAGCCAGGCCTGGGGCGTGGCGTCGTATTGCCAGAGCGCGCCGTAGTCGCGGGCTTGCCAGCGTTTGACGGGTTTTCGGGTGGGTTGGTAACGGGTGTCGGGGTTGAGTTGGTGGGTGATGGCCCAGCGGCGGACGCTGGCGCGGTCGGTTTTGAAGTGAAGCCGGCGGTGGAGTTCACTGGCGGCAGCACTGTAGGAGGAGGGAGGCTTGGAGGCGAGGAGTTTGGTGAGCAGCGCCGTCACTTCGGCGGTCCAGTCGGGGTGATGATCGCCGCCGGACAATCCGGGAGACCAGGTTTCCGCGCGGCCTTGGGCACAGGCGCGGAGATATTGGCTGTAGAGCTTGTAGAAGCCGGTGCGTGAGAGGCCCAATTCCTGAGCCGCCGCCGGTGCGGAAAGTTCATCCCCGCGATGGCAGGCGAGGAGGTGACGAATGAGGGGAGCGGGGAAACGTTTGATCAGTTGTGATTTTTCATCCGTGTGAAGATGTCAGAAGACGAGGGATTTAACGCTTTGAAACTGACACCGGCAGGGACTTGGCCAAGCCGGGTCGCCACACCCGTGACGACCCGACCTGCCGTAGGTCAGACTTCAGGCGGCGCTCAGGTTGCGTCCCCGCAGAGCCCTATCCTCCGCTGAA
>CAYIOH010000052.1:0-12925 GCA_964364975.1 uncultured Bifidobacteriaceae bacterium | reverse complement strand
AACACGGCTACACACTTCGCGTCGTGGAAAACCGCGCCGCAGACCACGAGTTCACTGGATTCAGTGTGGACACGGCGGAGGACGTGGAGCGCGCGGAACAAATGCTGCGCGAACGCGGACTCACCTGAACCAGCAACCCCGCATACAGCACATGACCACTGACCACTCCCTCCTGCAATCCTTGTTCAACGAACTTCCGGCTGCAACACGAACCCGCTTCGAGGAAGCCGTCAGCCGGATTGTGACCGCCAAGCAGCGCGGCGGCAAAGTCGTCGTGGTCACGGGCAGCGGGCCGAACATTCACGAGGGCGTCACGACCTTGATTGCGGAGTTGATGCGCGTCGGCTTGGTGGACGGGGTGACGACGAGTTCGGCGGTCGTCGCGCACGAGATGGGCGGCACGCTTGATCTTGTGAAGCGTTGTCATGGCGAATCTCTGGGACTGTCCCCGGCAATCCTGCCACGCGGCGGGGAGTTTGAACTGACGCTCATGGACGACGACACGATTCGCGCCATCAGCCACCACATCCCGATTGACTGGGCATTGATCGAAAAGCTGAAGCAGGCGCCGGGCAAGACGATCATCAAGGCCGCCGGCAACCTCGGTTATCCGATGGGTTTGTGGCTGGAACATCTGGCGCGGGAGATTCTGGCCCGGGCGCGCGAGCGGGGCCGGTCGTTTGAAGAAGTGGCGGGGCTGGGCGCCGACGAACGCACGATGATCGGCCTTGGCGCGCGGCGCGGCCTGCCCGTGTTGGTGACGATTCCCCAACTGATCGGCGGCGGCGCAGTGGGATTGTGCATCGGCGACAGCCTCACGATGACTGAGCGCGCCGACCGACTGGCCCATCTGCTCGCCGGCGCGGACGTGATCATCGAATCCGGCGTCGCGTTGACCCAGGAGATTCACGACGGACCGTTCGAGACTTACACAGGGCACGGTCTGTGGGCGGCGTGGCAGGGTCAATTCAGTTACAGCTTGGCAGGCAAGACGCTCATCCGGATTGATCTTGATCCAGCGCTGGAACAGGTTTGGGAAATCGAGCGTGGCGGCGGCGCGGTGACACAGGCCATCGCCGATGGGCTGCCCAAAACGAAGATGTTCAAGGTGCCGTTCCGCATGGAGATGTCCGGCTTCGCGCGGCACGAGGGCAGCCTGCCGCTGATTGGCGACCTGGGCGTCCTGTGGCCGCTGCTGGCGTGGAAATGTGCCGAGGCGCTGGGTGTCGAATTGCAGTTCCTCTCCTGTCCGCAACAGAGCGAACCGGGCAAAGCGATGCGGGACGAAATCGTGCGCGAGGTGAAGCCGCTGAACCGCGAACGAATGTTGCAGGCGCTGCGCTCCGGCGAAACGAAGGCAGGTGGATGACTTCCCTGCGCTTCCTCGACGGGCTGGTCATCGGCCTTTACTTCGCCGCGATGGTGGGCGTGGGTTGGTGGTTCTCGCGGCGAGTCAAGACGACCGAGGGCTATTTCGTCGGCAACCGTTCCTATCCGGGCTGGGTGGCCGGCGTCTCCTTGTTTGGCGCGCAGATCAGTTCCATCACCTTCGTCGCCTATCCTGCCGACGCGTTCAAGACGGCCTGGTTGCGCTATTTGATTTGCCTGACACTGCCCGTCAGCGTGTTCCTCGCGGCGCGGTATCTCCTGCCATTCTTCCGGCGCGGCAACGTCACGTCCCTGTTTGAGTATCTGGAGGCGCGCTTCGGCCCGAAGACGCGGGTGTATGGCGCCAGCGTGTTCATCCTTTCGCAGTGCATCCGGATCAGCATGATTCAATACCTCGTCGCGCTGCTAATGCACTCGCTCACCGGATGGAGTGTGCCGGTGTGCCTGTTGCTTGGCGGCGCCGTCACCGCCTACTACACGATCGTCGGCGGCCTCGAAGCGGTCATCTGGACCGACGTGGTGCAATCCGTAATTCTGACCGCGGGCGGCGTGCTGATCCTGGTCACAATTGTGTGGAAACTGCCCGGCGGCGTGGGGCAGTTGTTTTCGACGGCCGCGGCCGACGGGAAATTCCTGTTCGGCGAACTGGGTGGGGATGGCCAGGTCCACGCCATTCCGTTGGGCATTTCGTTGACGCGGAAAACCTTCGTGATGCTCCTGGCCGTTGGCGTGATTCAATGGCTCACCGACTACGTGACGAACCAGGAAGTCGTCCAGCGTTACTGTGCCGCCAAATCCGAGAAGGACGCGCGCCGGGCGATGTGGATTTGCTGCTGGTCGTGCCTGCCGACCTGGGGTTACTTCATGCTCGTCGGCACGGGCCTCTACGTTTTCTACAAGGTCTTTCCCGACCCCGGCTCGGCGGAGATGCTCTCGGGTGTCCACAAAGCGGAGGGCATCGTGCCGCACTTCGTCACCACGCAGCTTGGTCCGGGTTTCACGGGCTTGGTGGTCGCCGCGGTGCTCGCCGCCGCCATGTCGAGCATGTCCTCGGCGATGAACTCCATTTCCGCCGTGGCAATCACGGACCTTTACAAACGCCATTTCGCTCCGGGCCGCGCGGAAGCCCACTACATTCGCGCGGCCAAAGCCATCACCCTGGGCAGTTCGCTCATCATGATCGGCGGCGCGTGGTGGCTCTTTCGCACGGAGACGATGACCCTCCAGCACTTGTGGACGGAGTTTCAATCCATCCTCGCCGGCGGTTTGCTCGGACTGTTTCTGCTGGGCTTTCTCACCACGCGGGTGGATGGCCGGGCCGTCGGCGTGGGCATCGCCTGCGCGGTGGTTTTCTCCGCGGGGATGTCGCTGGTCGCGCTGGGTTTTCTGCCGGCGGACTGGGTCAAGGCGGTTGAAGCTCGCTTCGATTCCTATTACACGGGCATCGTTGGCAACCTGCTGGCGTTCGGGGCGGGTTACCTCGCGGCCCGCCTGTTCCGCCCTGTCCCCCGCGATGTGCGCAACTTGACACTATGGACGCGAAGCCCGACCTCCAACGACTGCCCGCACCAATGAATTTGTTTTCCCGCTGTTACACCGTGCTGCCGGCCCTGAGCTTTGTTCTGCTCGCGGTCGGTTGCGCCCACACCGATATGAATGTTTCCCTCCCGCTCGGGGAACGGCAGATCACCTTTTCCGCGAAGTATCACGAACTCGATAGCAACAACCATAACTTTTCCGCCGACGGCCGGTTTCTCTGCTACGACACACGCGAGACGTTTGGTCCGGGCATTGAACGCGGGCGCACGATCGAGAAGGTCGAGATCGCGACCGGCCGCGAAACCGTGATTTACGCGCCGCCGTTCTCCACGGGTGAACTGGCCGCGCCGGGGCTTGGCGCTGTGTCGTTTCATCCGCGCGAAAACAAGGTGGCCTTCATCCACGGCCCGCCGTTGGAACTGCTGGCCGAACGCGGCCCCTACGCCAAGACCAACCGCAATGGCGCCGAGGTCCGCGCCGACGGCTCGCAACATTTGCAGTGGCTCGATTATCGGGACGTGGCCACGGATCGGGAGACATTGCCCGGCGCGCATCGTGGCGGCACCCACAGCCATCAATACAGCCGGGCTGGACGGCGCATCGGGTTTACCTACGACGACGCGCTGTTGCCCGAGTACGAACGCACAGTCGGTTACATGGAGGAACATCCCCGCGCGCCGGGCGGGGCAACGCACTGGTTCGCGGTGTTGGTGCCCGTGGTGCCGCGCGGCACGGCCAGACCCGGCGAGATCGAACGCGCCGCCGAAGACGCCTGGGTGGATGCGGCGGGCACGAAGCGGGCGTTTATCGGCCGCGTGCGCAACGAGGATGGTGTGACCTTTGAACAGTCACTCTTTGTCGCCGACGTGCCGCTCGACGTGGACATCACGACCGCCGACGCCGGCTCGACACAGCGTTATCCGCGCCCACCCAAGGGCGTGAGCATCCGGCGGTTGACGCACACCTTTGCGGCCGGGACGGCCTACGGAAGCCCGGACGGAAAACGCATCGCTTATTTTGCCCGCGATGCGCAAGGCGAAACGCAAGTCTTCGTGATTCCTGAGAACGGCTCGGACCGCGCCCGCGATCCGGAACTGCGCCCCGTGCAGCTCACCCGCCTGCCGAACATCCGGACCAACAGTCTCCGCTGGCATCCCTCCGGTGATGCGCTCTCCGTCATCAGTGGCGACGGGATCGCGGTGGTCAGCGCCAAGCCCGGCATGCACTTTGGGCAGGCCGTCTTTCTCACGACAGCAAACGACGGGCAGGCGCGGCATGAAGCGATTTGGTCACCAGACGGACGCATGCTGGCGTTCAACAAATCCGTTCGCACCGGGGATGCGAATGGGAAGCCAGCGGTGAATTACGCTGGGAAGAACTTCACGCAAATCTTCACGCTCGAAGTGCCAGAACTGCGGAAAATCCTACCATGAACCTCTGGCTAGGAACGCAGCCTTCAGGCTGCAGAATCATGCCATGGCCAAGACTCGGCAGCCTGAAGGCTGCGTTCCGATCACGGTTCATGGCCCGCATGAGCGTCCCACGGTTGGAGGTCGAAGCTTCCTATGAAGCGAGAAACACACGTGTCCGATCTACAGCGGGCGGGCGTTACGAAGCGGAACGCGCCGCCTTGCCATCGGCGCGCGTCCCATTTCTGCGACCTCAGGACGGGTGGTGCGGTTCAAGCCACTCGTCGTATGGCGCGCGCATGGGCCGCAAATGCAACTTGCGATTGGCCTCATCGTCGCCGACGAACTTCTCGGTTCGGCAATTGAAGGTGAGCTTGCGTTCCAACCGCGTGGCAATGTCGCTCAGTTGGCAAAGCGCATCCGCCTGCACGGCTTCTTCGATGGGGCAAACCGAGCGCGCGCGGCTCTTGACGCAGTCGAGAAAGTTCCGCACGTGATTCGCGCTGCGGGGCAACTGGAGCTTGAATGACTCCATCGGCTCCTCTGCCAGGGATTCCGGCGAGGTGCGCAAGCTGTTGCGCTTTACGACCACCCAGCCTTCCGTGCCTTCGAACGCCGTGCCGTGTTCTTTGACCTCCCCGTATTTTTCCCGCCACGCTGTGAAGTCATTCATCGCGTTGACTTCCTTGTAGCCGTTGGGCGCCCCACGGAAATCCATCGTCACTCCGTCGGCAAACGTGAAATCCACCTTCCACGCCACTGACGTGTTACAAGCGCCCTCCTGCGGGAAGATCGCTTTACCCTCGACGCTCATCCGTTCGTGAAACATTTTCGGGTGGCCCCACAAAGCGATGTCCAGCGGATGCACGCCCCAGCCGGCGACGAAGCCCAGCGCGTAATCGGTGTTGAACCACCAGGTTTTTCCCACGTCGAGGCACTTGTCGGCGGTGTAGGGCGTGAACCGCGCCGGACCGAGCCAGCGATCATAATTGATATTGTCCGGCACCGCCACCGGCGTTGTTGAACCGCCCGGCTGACTGGCTGGTGCCCAGACGTTGATGTGCTTCAACTTCCCGACGCGGCCGTTACGGACCAATTGGCACGCCCGCCAGAATTCGCGGGCGGATCGCTGCTGCGTGCCAAACTGGAACACACGTTTGTTTTTCTGCACCGCCTGGCGCAACATCTGATCCTCGGCCAGCGACAAGCCCATCGGCTTTTCCAGATAAATGTCCTTCCCGGCGCGCGCGGCGGTGACGGCCACCGGCACGTGCCAATGATCCGGCGTGGCGATCAGGACGGCGTCAATGTCCTTGCGCGCGAGCAGTTCGCGGAAATCTCCGTACGTCACGCAGTCGGAATTCTGGTAGCGCGCGTTGACCGCGGTGCGGGCCAGTTCCAGTTGATCCAGCTTCACGTCGCACACGGCGACGACCTGCGCGTCGGTTTGGGACAGGAATCCGTTCATCACGCCCCGGCCCTGCGGCCCGGTGCCGATGCAGCCAACGACGATCCGGCTGCCGGGCGCGACCTTGCCTTCCCGGCCCAGGGCCGACGCCGGAATGATGGATGGAAACGCGCCAGCCGCGAGTACGAGCGTAACGTTGGTGCGAAGGAAACCGCGGCGGGTGATTGGTTTATTCATAGTCATGAATTTCTGATGTGATGTTCTCGAATTGAATCCCATTTATCGAACAATTCAGATTGCAGACAATAACTCCCGCAAATCAATCCTGAAGGCAAACAAATTTCTTCGCAAGCGCGACGCAATTCATGAACACGGCTACCTGATTGGAATTGCCGCGTGTGCGGCCTTTCATTTACACCCCGATTGAGCGGAGTGTGGAGGTCAAAAGAACCAAGAACCGCTTACAGCGACGCGCAAATGGCACTCGCACAAGCTCTTGATCGGGACTAAAATCCCGCCGCTGGTCACCGGCGATGAGCATCAGAACATTCATCCTCAAGAACGCCCTGCGCAACAAGCGGCGCGCGATGCTCTCGGTCTTGAGCGTCGCGGTGAGTTTGTTCCTGCTGGTCACATTGCTGGTCGCGTTGCGGGAAATCACCTTGCCGCCGGAGGACATTGGGGCGGCCTTGCGCGTGGCGGTGCGGAACAAAATTTCCATCGCAAGTCTCCTGCCTGCCCGCCAGTTGCCGATCATTGAACAAATTCCGGGCGTCGAGGCGGTGACGCCGTTCACCTGGTATGGCGGCACATACAAGAACGAGGAGGGCATGACCTTCGCGCAATTCGCGATGGACGCGAAGAAGCTGCGCGCCGTGTTCGGCGAGGCGAAGATGGCCGAGGACGGCTACAAGGCATTCGAGGAAATCAAAAATTCCTGCATCATCGGCAAGGTGACCGCGGACAAATACAACTTGAAGGTGGGCGACCGCATCACGCTGCCCAGTACGGTTTATCCCTGTACCCTCGAATTCAAAATCGTCGGGATTTACTGGGGCACGGCGGATGACCGCAACATGCTCTTCCGTCAAGATTATCTCGACGAAGGGAGCGGGGTAACCGGCTTGGTCGGCCTGTGGTGGCTCAAGGTGAAATCCGCCGAGGACATGCCGCGGGTGCTGGATGCGATCAACAAGAAGTTCGCCAACACCTCCGCCGAGGTGCGCGCCGAAACCGAGCGTGCGTTTCAGCTCGGCTTCATTTCGATGTGGGGAAACATCAAGCTGCTCGTGTCGTTGGTCTGCAGCGCGGTGGTGTTCACATTGCTGCTGGTAACGGCGAGCACGATGAGCATGGCCATCCGCGAACGCTTCCGCGAACTGGCGATCCTGAAAGCCCTCGGCTATCGGCGGCGCGAATTGTTCGCGTTCATCCTCGCGGAAAGTTTCGGTCTGGCGATGGTGGGCGCGCTGATCGGAGTCGGTGGGGCGTATTTGCTGTTCACCCACGGCGACGTGGCGAAAATGACAAACGGTATTTTCGTGATGCTGGAAGTAACCCCGAAAATCATGGGCATTGGGGTGACGGTGGCGGCGTTGCTGGGCATTGTGGCGAGCATCATGCCTTCGATTGCCGTCGCCAAAATGAGCGTGGTGGACGGATTGAAAACGTTGGATTAAACTGGGTCGCCGGCAGCAAAAACTGTTGCCGCGACCGAATCGCAGACTAAATTGAAGTCATGAGCACGGTTGCCGAAATCAAACAGGCCGTGGCGAAACTTTCGCTTTCGGAGCGCGCAGAGTTTGCCAAGTGGTTCAATGGCTGGGAGGACGACGAGTGGGACCGGCAGATGGCGGCGGACTTCGCTCCGGGCGGCAGATACGCAGGCGTGCTCCGGGAAGTTGACGACGACATTCGAGCGGGGCGAGTGGGCGACATGCCGTGAAATCAAACACCGATCCGCGCTTCTGGACGCATTTCAACGCGTTGCCCGCCGAAATCCAGCAACTCGCGCGCGAACGGTTCAAGCGCTGGCAGGCGCATCCGTTTCATCCGACCTTGCATTTCAAAGAACTCCGGCCCGGGTTGTGGTCGGTTCGCATCAATCAAAAATATCGCGCGATTGCACGCGAACAGCCGGATGGCGTGGTGTGGTTCTGGATCGGGACGCACAACGATTACGACCATCGAGTCTGAGCGCGGAATTTCGCGATGCACCTCAACCCGGTCACCATTCTGCTCGGCGTGCTCGCGCTCGTTGTCATCGGCTACTTGCTTTGGTTGATTTATGCCGTGTTCACATCGCCGATTCCCGTGCTCTACAATTTCAAGAGCGTCCTCGTGCGGTGGCGCGCGACGGCGGCGACCGTTCTCGGGGTGGCGCTCGTGGTCACGGTTTACATCCTCATGCAGGCGATGGCCGCGGGCCTTGTCAAATCCAGTCAGAACACCGGCGACCCGCGCAACGTAATGATCGTCCGCAAAGGCTCAACGGCCGAGTCCAGCAGCCAGGTTTCGCGCGAGCAATTGAAGGTGATCCAGTATTGGCCGGAGATTGAACGCGATGCCCAGAGCCGGCCGTTCATTTCCGCCGATCTCGCCATGATCATCAATCTGCCGCGACGCGACGGCACGGGCGAGGCGAACGTGACTCTGCGCGGCGTCACGCCGATGGGAATGGAACTGCGCCCACAGGTGAAGCTCGTGGAGGGACACTGGTTCACTCCCGGCAAACGCGAGGCGGCCGTGTGCGTGAAGATTGCGAGGCGGTTCGCGAACTGCGACGTCGGCCAGAAATTCAAAACTGGCGGCGTGGAACTGACGGTGGCGGGCTGGTTTGACGGCGGCGACAGCGCCTTCGATTCGGAGATGTGGATGGACGCCGACGAAGCGCGTTCGGTGTTCGACCGCGAGAATTATTCCAGCGTTCTTGCGCGCGTGGCCGGCACGAACGCCGCCGCCGCATTGATGAAGCGCATTGATTCGGACAAACGGATGCCGCTCCGCGCCGACCTTGAAACCGACTACTACTCGAAGCAGACGATGACGGCTTTACCGATCAAGATCTTGGGACAATTTCTGGCCACGGCCATGTCCATTGGCGCGATTTTCGCCGCCATGAACACGATGTATGCAAGCGTCGGGGCGCGCACGCGCGAGATCGGCACGTTGCGCGTGCTGGGCTTCCGCCGCCGCACGATTCTGGCAAGCTTCAATTTCGAAGGCGCCATTCTCGCGGGCATCGGCGGATTGGTGGGTTGCGGGTTGGCACTGCTGGCGCAGTATTTGTGCGTGGCGTTCGGCGTGCGGTTCGGCACGCTGAGTTTCAACACATTCAGCGAAGTGATTTTTCAATTCCGCGTCACCCCCATGTTGGCGATGCAGGGAATGCTCTTCGCCGTGATCGTCGGCGTCGCCGGCAGTTTCTTCCCGGCCATCCGGGCTTCACGTCTGCCGGTCATTGCGGCATTGAAGGCAGTGTAGCGGCGGGCAGTCGCCAGCCGCTACTCTTACAGTGGCGTTCCTGCCTGCTTCTGCTAACCTGCCGCCGCTGTTCGCATGAACGCTGAAAAACTTAAATCACTTTCGATTCACCGGTCGCAGAAATCGCGGCCACGGGGAATGTTGTGGACCATCTTCATCGTGGTCATCGTCGCCACGCTCGCCGCCATGTATTTCGCGCGACCCAAGCCGAGCGACAAGGTCCGCGTGTTGAAGGACTCGGCGAACCCGCCGGCCTCCGGCGCAGCTTCTTCGGGTATCGCCACAACCGCTTCCGTCACACCGCCGTCTGCGACAACCAATTCCGCGCCGGCGCAAACGCAAAGCCCCGAGGCCGTGCTTACGGTCAGCGGCTACATCATCAACCGTGAGCGCATCGAAATCAGCCCGCGCTTCATGGGTGTGGTGAAATGGATCGGAGTGAAGAAAGGCGACGCGGTGACGAACGGGCAGGTGGTGGTGTTGCTCGACGACACGGAATTCAAGGCGCGGCTCGCGCAGGCTGATGGGGCGGTCGCCACCGCGAAGGCCAACGTCGCGAAGGCGCAGGCGTTATTCGACCGGGTGAAGCAACTCGCGGCCACTGACATTGAATCGAAGCAGGCGCAGGACGATGCGCGGTTGGCGCTTGAAGCCGCACAGGCCACGCTCAAGGAATCGGAAGGCGCGTGGCAGGTCGCGCAGACGTATGTGGACTGGTGCACGATCCGCTCGCCCATCAACGGTGTGGTGTTGGAAAAGCTGGTGGACCCCAATGAACTGGTGACGCCGCAAAGTTTTGGCGGCACGCGCGGCCCAAGCACCGCGCTCATCGCCGTGGCCGATACGGCGGATTTGCAGGTGGAAATTGACATGAACGAAGCCGACCTCTCGAAAATTTCGCTGAACCAGAAATGCCGCGTCAGTCCGGAAGCCTACCTCGATAAAACCTACGAGGGCTACGTGGCCGAGATCGCGCCAGAGGCGAATCGCGCCAAAGGAACGCTGCAAATCAAAGTGCAGATCGCGAACCCGGACAAGTTCCTCACGCCGGAGTTAAGCGCGAAGGTGGATTTTCTGAGGCAATAGTAAGGCAGGAAGCAATCGCCACTCCGCATGAATGTTTTCCGCCATCTTCAGTTGATATTCCCCGCGCTGCTCATCGTCACCGCCGGTTGCGGCAAACTTTCCGCTCCCGCGCCGCCTGCGGGCCACCCCTTGCCCGCGCCACTGGTCGCCCGGTGCGAACCCGGCCAGCCCGGGGGCCGGCTCACCCTCGTCATCCCCGCGCCTCCGCGCACTTTCAATCCCTTGCTCGCGGAGGACAACGCCTCGGATGAAGTCGTGCGGATGATCTTCGGTTCACTGGTGAAGCTGGATTGGACCACGCAGGAAGTGGGGCCGGGGCTGGCCGAGTCGTGGTCGGTCGGGCCGGATGGCAAGACCTGGACGTTCAAACTGCGCCCCGGCCTCCGCTGGAGCGACGGCCAGCCGCTTACGGTCGACGACGTGGTCTTTACCTGGAACGAAGTGATGTACAACCCGGATATGAACCGGATCACCTACGACTTGTTCCGCGTCGGTGGAACAAATTTCGCCGTGAGCAAGGTGGATGATCTGACAGTGCGGGTAGTGACCCCGGAAGTTTATGCGCCTTTCGTCGAGTATTTCGGCGGCGTGCCGATTTTGCCGAAACACGCCATTGGCGAGGCCGTGCAAACACGTCGGTTTCTCTGGGTTTATCCCATCAACGCGCGTCCGCAACAAGTTGTCGGGTGCGGCCCGTACCGTGTGAAGCAAAGCCAGCCCGATCAATTCGTGCTGCTCGAACGCAACCCGGAATATTGGGAGGTGGACAGGCAGGGCCGGCGGCTGCCGTATTTCGATGAAGTGATGCTGGTCGCCGTGAACAGCGGCGCGCCGGCGCTTTTGTTTCTGGAGGGCAAGAGCGACCTGATCGAGCAGGCACGGCCCGAGAATTACGCGCAATTCAAATCTGCGGACGCCGGGGGCAAGTTTCGCCTGCTCGACCTCGGCGTTGGCACGGAACGCGAGTTTCTGTGGTTCAACCTGAACACCGGCGCAAACACCAATGGCCAACCCCTTGTGAATCCCGCCAAGCTCAAGTGGTTTCAGAACAAGAAATTTCGCCAGGCCGTCGCCTGCGCGGTTGATCGCGAGCGGTTGGTGCGCGAGGTCTATGGCGGACGCGCGCAGCCGATTTACGGCTTCATCTCGACGGAAAATCAGAAATGGAACAACCCGAACGTTCCGCGTTACGCTTATGATCCGGCGCGGGCGCGGGCGTTGCTGTCAGAGGCCGGCCTGCAAGACCGCAACGGGGACGGCGCGCTCGAAGACGCCGAAGGCCATGTGGTAGAGTTCGCGATCAACTCGAACACCGGTAATGCGCCACGCGAGAAATGCGCCGCGATCATCGTCGAGGATTTGCGCAAGCTCGGCTTCAAGGTGACCTTCCAGCCGGTGGAGTTCCGCGCGCTGGTGGAAAAGATCAATGCCACGTTTGATTACGAATGTGTGCTCATGGGCCTGGGCGGCGGCGGCGTGGACCCGGCGTCGCAGATCAATGTCCTGAAATCAGGCGAGTATCTGCACCAGTGGTTTCCCAACCAGAAAACGCCCGCCACGGACTGGGAGGCGCGGATGGACGCGCTGATGGACGCGCAGATGCGCACGCTGGATTTCACCGGGCGCAAAAAGGATTTCGACGAGGTGCAGGTGATTCTGGCTGAGGAACTGCCGATGATTTACACCGTCGCGCCGTTTCATTTTGTCGTGACGCGCCCCGACCTGGCCAACGTGCGCCCTACCGTGCTCACGCCGTATCGCGTGACGTGGAACGTGGAGGAGTTGTATTTCAAAAAGCCGTGAAACGGCGAGCGGTTTGACGCGCGAGTTTCTCTTGACAAACTGATTCGCCGGGCCAGCATCAAAGCAATGCAACGAGATAGCGTGCAAAGTTTGCAGATAGCTCACTGTTAGCCCAACATGACGCCCATCGGCCAGAAGCGACTTGTCATCGGCCTTTCGCTGGTAGTGGTGATTCTTGCCGCCTTGGCCGTGTGGGGATGGGCAAAGGCAACGATGAATGAGCTTCACGCCACGCTGGCTGACGGTTGGACTGACATGTTACAGGAGGGCCGGGACGCGGCGTTGGAGAGCACGAATGTCACGGAGATAGCCGGGACGCTACGTTGGGTGGGACATTTTTACCGTCCGCCTGAACCACCGGCCTCCGGCATTGAGCGCCACCACTACAATTTGATGGAGCGGGTTCGAGTTGGCTACCAGCGGGGCATCGTGTTTCACTTACGTCAGTTGACTGGAGACCAGCTTGGCGATAATCCAAAGCTCTGGGTAGAGAAGTATGCAAAGCCGGAGAGATAAATCCGATTGTGCTAATACTCAGCCAGGCTACAAACCTAACCGAGTGAGATTGCCCTTGCGCGCGGCGGCGAAGCTTGGTTCATTGTGGGCGCACCGTGCGCATGTGGCGAAATTGGCAGACGCGCTACTTTGAGGTGGTAGTGGGGCAACCCATGCAGGTTCAAGTCCTGCCATGCGCACCAAACTTGACGTTCGGAATTTTCGTCGTGTGGCGACGGTGGCGAATCGGAAACGGCAACCCTCACGGAAGCCAATAAAGACGGGATGGAATCGTAAGGTGTGGAAAAAGAAA
>CAYIOH010000051.1:0-12939 GCA_964364975.1 uncultured Bifidobacteriaceae bacterium | reverse complement strand
GGCTGACGGAGGCCGAGCCGTTGATGCGCCGCGTGATTTCGATTCTTGAGAAGAGTCTTGGCGCGAATCATCCGAACGTCGCAACGAGTCTCAACAACCTCGCGCACTTGCTACAAACCACGAACCGATTGGCTGAGGCGGAGACATTGGTGCGCCGCGCGCTTGCGATTAACGAGCAAAGTTTCGGCTCGGAGCATCCTTCAGTCGCGATCTGCCTTAACAGTCTCGCGCAATTGCTGCAAGCCGCGAATCGGCTGGCGGAAGCGGAGCCGTTGATGCGGCGTGTGATTTCGATTCTTGAGAAGAGTCTTGGTGCGAATCATCCGAACGTCGCAACGGGTCTCAACAATCTCGCGCAATTGCTGCAAGCCACGAACCGGTTGGCGGACGCTGAACCGCTTTATTGGAGAGCCCTCGCGATTGACGAGCGGAGTTATGATAAGGATCACCCCAACGTCGCAATGAGCCTCGCCTGCGTGGCACACATGCTCCAAGCCACGAATAGGATGGCTGAAGCGGAACCGTTGATGCGTCGGCATCTGGAAATCTTTCTCAAGTTCACGGTATCAACGGGACATCAACACCCGCATTTGCAAGCAGCCATCGAAAACTATGTCGGGTTACTCTCTCAAATGGGCCGCAGTTCCGCGGAAGTGCAGGCGCAACTCAACGCCATCGACAAACCCTTCGGTCTGCTTTTAGGTTCGCACCATGCGGTAAATGCAAAACCAAAAGTTGGGCGCAATGATCTTTGCCCATGCGGTAGCGGTAAGAAATTTAAGAAGTGTTGTGGTATGTGATTATGAGAAAATAAGGAGCTAAAATACGCCGCGCATCGCCTTCCTCCGCCACCTCATCGCCCTGCTCGAATCGCAACCGAACACGGGTTTCCTCGGCCAGCTTGAGAGCCTGTCTGTAAATTCGGAGTGGTGCTGTTTTCGGGGCAAGGGTTGGATGGCAAGGCGCGACGAAGGAAAATACCCTTCACGGGTCTTCGACTGAGGAGCAACGCCGCCAGCCGGCCTTTGACTAAAAACCCTCCGGGCGGCGTGTCTTTTGCCTTTAGGCTTCGTTGTCGCGAGCGTCACAGCCCGCTCCGGGGATGCTCAGCCCGCTCCGCCTCGCCCAAAACCAAAATCTCTCGCCGCAGCACCGCTCCCAATTTTCAGACAAGCTCTTGAACCCTCCTCACCGGCCCGGAACTTCCCGTGGCCAGCGAAGTGGCCGTCCCGTGGGGCATCGCCTACTTCATCGAGTTTTTGAAATCCAAACTCGGCGAGCGCCCCGTAGAATTCCTCACCGCCCTTGTCGCTGCGGTGAATGACCGCGCGAACGTTCCTGACCTTGACCGCTTCTCCGAATGGCTAGATCACCCATCGTTTTCTGCTTTTCTACCATGCGACCTCCCGGTAAGTCTGTGCTATGAAATTCAAGCGATTGTTCAGCGAGAAGGGGCTTTCGTTGGAACGCCTCCGCGCGTTGGTGGACGTGGACGAAGCCGGCAGCATCGCCGGAGCCGCACCCGACGACGAATCACGGCAGAGCTTGGTGAGCCGGCAACTCACCCAATTGGAGAAGTTCTTCCACACCGAACTGAAACGCAAAGTCGGAAAAACCATCCGTCTCACACCAGCGGGCAAGCAACTGGCGAAGTTGACCCGCGAAAACCTTCAGTCGCTGGCGGAATTTCAGCGCTCGTGCGACCTGCACCCCAAAGAGGTCACCCTCGGCGCGGGCGACAGCCTCCTGCAATGGCTGGTGTTGCCCCGGATTCGCAAGGTGCGCGAGACGCTCAGGGGTTCGGTCATCGAGTTGCAGGACCTGCAAAATGTGGCCATCTGCAATGCCTTGCAGGACCACGTGATTGACTTCGGCCTGCTCCGTGCCGACCTCGTGCAACGCGGTGCGCTTCGGGGCGAACTGCTGGGCCAATTCGGCTACAGCCTGTTTATTCCCGACAATCTTTGTCCGCACGACAAGAAACTAACCGAGGACTGGCTGTTGCAGGAACTTCCCATAGCGACGCAAGGTGGCAACACGCTTTTCCAACGCCGACTGGGAGAAATCGCCGCCAGCCGCAAATGGAAAGTAAACGTGAATCTCCTCTGTGAATCCTTCCCGCAAGCCGCGCAAGTGCTCGCGTCCGGCCAGATGGCCGTCATCCTGCCCGACCTCGCACGCCTCGGCCCCTCGTTCGATTCCGTCTGGACCTATCCCTTGAAATCCCTCGACGAATTGCGCCGCGAAGTTTTTCTCGCCTGGCATCCCCACCGATTGGAAACGCGCCCGCACCTCGCCAACGTGACGGATAAACTGGCTGGTGTATTGAAATTCAAGACTTGATTCCAGCGGTGTCGCGGCGCACTTCCTCAAAGGCGACGGAGTGTGAAAAAGGCCGAAGCGGGAGCGGACAGCCAGCGTACAGTTTCTCAATTGCGCGAATTGCTGGCCTGATCACCGGCCACTGCGCTCGAAAAATCCGGGTCCTTGATCAGCCGGTCAAAGCTGTTTTCCAGACAGTGATAGAAAGCCTCGTTAGGGTCGAGCTTGTCTTTCCTGCCTTTGACCCAGGTTCCCTGAATCGAGCGACGCCATTTACTGACACCGGTCTGGGTTTGAATCAGGTAGAAATCAAAGGTAACGTCGTACGTTTCCGCGTCCTCACCCATCTTCAGCCCCAGTCCCGCAAGTTCGAACTGAAGCGCAAGCGGACCCTTCCTGGCGGCGGCAGCCCGATTGGCCACCAGTTCGCCGTGCTCCACCAGCAAGGGGGCGTAACCGCGCGCGCCGAGTGACCGTTCACCGACGCGGCACGCGCGATTGGGGTCAGGAGCGAAGGCGCGCGGCAGTCGTTTTTGATCGGGTGACGGGAACTTTTCTATCGCAGCCAGACCCAGAGGGGGCGGCAACAGGATCGGCACGGCCGTCGCATTGTTAGTCGTAGCCACCGCCGCCAACCGCTTCTTTATTCCCGGGGACGCAGCGGTGACCTGCGGGCTGAACCGATCCATCAAAGTGGGCGGTGCGAAGATGACGTGAAGTTCATCTTCCCCGGTCAACCTCACCGAGTGCTCGATGTTGGTAAGCGATTCAAAATAGAGATGGCGTTTGAAGGAGACGGTATGGCTGCCGGGCGACAAATTGAGCGGCTGAACCGTATATTCAGCGGGAAGATTTCGCCAGCAACGGGCATCGGCTTCGGCACTCACGGCTCCGGCAGCACCTTGGACGATGCCTCCGATCAAAGCAACCGCCAACCCACCCAAGCCGCCCGCCTGAGTGCCGGCCTCGGTGATGCTTCGGCCGATTGATACGGTTGTGTGCTTGAAGCTGGCCTCGCCTTTGAGGATGGCGTCCATGTGCCGCCCGCCGCGCGTCGAAGCTTGGAAGGAAACATCAGCGAGGCCAAGGGCGGAGCGGTTGACGTCAATTACCGCAACGTTCCGGACTTCTGAAGCCGCCCCAACATTAGTTATCCCCTCATTGGAGCGGCCGGTGACCAAAGGTTGGCCGTCCAGGTAAATCTCATCCACCCCCAAGTTGCTTTCTCCGGGAGTGAATTTAATCAGGTTGCCCTCGATGCCCGCGCGATACTTGTGAGGCGCCCGGCCGGTGGGCAACACTATCAAGACGTTGTACGCATGGTTTGCAAAACCATCCAGGTCGGCATCCACGCGGACGCTTTGCGCCGTCAGGTCCAGCTTGCGCGTCAAATCCCGAATGTGAGTTTCGATGGCGGCATTGTCGTCCCGACAGCCGCGTTGTTTTCGCTCGCGAGGCGCCAGGGAGAGAAGTTCTATCTGGTCCAACCGCTCCGAAAAGATGTCGCGGACGGTGGCGTGGGTGCTCCGATAGCTTTCTTTGGCCAACCGCAAGGGCGGTTCCGCGGCGTCCGGTTGTTTTCGAAGTTGATAGCAGCGCGCTTCCAGCAGGTGCAAGAAAGTGTAATCACTCTGAAAGCGGTTGCCCATGGCATCGGAGTCCGCGAGCAGTCCGCTTTTGCAAGCAGCCAGGGCATTGTCGTAATCCCGGTCGTTGACGAATAGCAGCGCGAGCAAAAGCCAGGTGGTTGCCTGTTCGTAGGGGTCTCCGAAGTATATTTTTTCAGCTTCGCGCCCGTATTTCGACCCGGCACGCTTCTCCAGTTCCGGGGTGTTGTAAGTGTCCAAGTAGGCGGTGGCATCAAGCAATTTCCGCCGGGCATCCCCCAACCGACCAAGGGCCAGGTAACAGAGGGCTTGCTCCCGGGCGTAAAGCCCCTTGCTGACGTGGTTCTCCTGGTTCAACCGCTCGAACAAATCCGCAGCCATCTGGTATTTGCCCTGCCAGTAAAGCCGGCGGCCCGCGTCAGCTGCGACCTCCAAGTCGTTCAACTCCGTGAATGATTTTGTCACCAGGCCCGGGGGTGGCACATTCACCGTCGCTTCGGCGGCCCCAACCATCTGCGCCAGGCCGGCGAACAAGAAAATCGCCGAGGCCAACAGACCACGGCCGGAATGCCAGCACACGCGTAATCGGATCTTCATTTCGACGCGGTCTGGGCGCTTTTTTGCTGCATGACGAATTTACCCACTTGCTCGGAGAAGACTTGAACCACTTTGACAAGCGACTCTTTTGCCGACGCTTCTTCGGGGTTGTTCCCGAGTGGTTCCTGGGCCGTCAACGTCGTGAACGCCACCTTCTTTTTGTTTTTTGACATGTCGTAGATCGTGATGCCGCCGATCAGTTCACACTGATAAGCGCCCGTCTTGATGCCAAGAACGGTGCTGGGGACAAACCAACCCCAGGTCATAACCTTGACCTCCAGCAGGAGGTCTTTGTTGGCTTCGGACACGATAAAAGTCCCGCCGATCTGCCGGGAGATTTCCTGGCGGAGCAACTCCTTGACGGTTGCACCCTGGATGCCAGCCATTTTCTGGCGAAGGTTGGAACTACGACCGGCGTTTACCATGAGACCGATCAACCCGCCCTGCCCCGAGTCGCGCATGACCGCCTTTTCTGGAATACGCGGGATTTCCACCGACATCTCGTGGTCGCGGGCATAATACTCCGCCGGCAGTGGTTTAATCCCAGCGCAACCGGTAAACAGCGCGAGCGCAAGGGTTGCGCCGCCAAACAATACCAAGGATTTTTTCATGGGTTCGTGATGGGTTTTTTAAGGGTTGGATTTTGGTTTTGAACTTCGCCGGGCCGGTCGCCCGTAAATACCGTCCCAGAGGATGGACTCTCTGGAACGGGGAACGTCCAGCAAGACAACTGGCGGCACTTCGAGCACGTCGCCCTTTTTGAGCATCGGGCTTTGCTCGTGCGGTTTGAGGGCGGTGAATTCCTCTCCGACTTCCACAACGCGGTAATGTCCGACGTGCCGACCGCGCTTCAGAAGCAGCAGTTCCACCGGTTCGCGCTCGGACTCCCCGGAACTTTCCGCCAGGCTGTAGCCGCTCAGAAACTGGTCTGCCGCTAAACCGTCCAACCGCCCTCGTTCAATAAGCATGCGATCATTGCTGACATCCAAGACACGGCACCGCCAAGGCTGGCACAAGCCCGCCCGCTCCAAGGGCCGCAACGCCGATTCAATGGCCTGCTCCAACGATCGGGCAACGCCGTGGGCGCTGGCAACGAGGTTGCCCTTTTCTTTGGTCATGAGGTGGAAGAAAACGTGATATTCGTCTTTGAGCCGGATGAACTTCGCGCCCAAGGTCAACGCGACCTCGCTGTCGTCTATTCCAGAATTGTTGGTCGCCGTGCGGTTCATCGGCGTTTCGGTCAGGCGGAAAATGTCTGAGCGGGCGATGACTGCTTTGGCGAGATCAACCGACGAGGCGCACTCGCGCACCTGGATGAAAGTGTCTGAATCCAGCAGGATTTCCTCCTGGCCAAAGTCCTTGTACACTGGCACCCCGGGTTCGACGCTGAACCGGCCTTCCGCCAGTTCCAGCCGGTGCTTGAGCAGAGGATATGACGGTTTCTTCGTTTCCGCCTTATCCGCCGCCGGCGTAATCCAACTCCATAAGAAAACGACGGAAATCCAGCAGAACTTTCTCCCAGCAAACCGTAGCATGATCCCTGAGTTCATTTCGCCTTGGTGTCCTTAGTGCATTATGTCCTTAGTGCAATATCTCTGAAACAGTTATCTGATAATGCCGGCCCGCTGGCACGGGACAGGTGACCTGGAAGTGGCCGGTATCACCACGGACCAAAACCAGGGGCTGCCAGTTGGTTTCGTAAAGCGGCGCCGACCTCGGCCCCTGCGCACTCAGCGGTTCGGCATAGAAAGAGGTCTTGATGGAAAGGGCCACCGTCGGACCTTTGAGATCGTAGAAGCGCTGCCCACCCCGGTTTCTAAAACCGACTTGAACCGTCATCAAATCGGCTGCGTTGCGCTTCGATTCCTCGTAGGTGACTTCAATGTAGTCGCGGATGGAACGGGTTCCGAGGATGGTGTAGTAGTCTGGCCGGACGAAAACAAGACTGTCCTCGCTGGCCAAATCCTTTGCTGGCGTGTGGTGCGCCTCGTAAACCGTTTTGCACGAAGGCAGCCAAACGCTCAAGCCGGCGAGCATGGCCAGATATAGATACTTGTTTCTCTGTTTTCGCGATTTGGTTTTCGAACCCATAGCAATTCTCCGTTGGGCAACCGTGCCTGCCACGGCCTGCCAGATTCAAACGCACCACCGGCTGACTGCGCTCATTTGTAAATCACGTTCCGGTCGGTTTCCCGCTTTGCCTCGTAGGCATCTTCCCAGAGGATCACGTTGCTTTGCGGGTTGACCAGTTGAAAGCTCATGAGCGTGTAATCGGAGCGATCCCCGCCACGGGCGGCTTTGCTCAACCCACGCAATTCGCCGGTTAAAAGGAATTTCGACTGCGCCAGTCCGGATTCCATCTTCCGCTCCACCCGGACCATTTTTTCCAGGGCGATCGCACCAGTGGATGCGTCAATGAGCATTAGATTCAAATGCTTCTTCACGTTTGGTGACCGACCTGCCGGCGTTTCGTCCACGCGCACTTCGCCCGCGTTGCCCTCAGCGGACTTGACTGTTGGAGAACCCGTTTGCACCGATTGTTCCAAAAGACTCTCCGCGACGAATTCCCCTCCCAGGAAATAATCCACCCCGGCGAATTGATCCTTCTTCGTCACCGCAACCAGTCCGACATTTTTCAGGTCGGTCTCCGCAAGGATTTGCTCGATGATCTTGCCGCCCGCCTCCCGCGCCACGAACTGGATTTTCCCCGGCGCCGCCGCCAGAATGCGTGGTCGCAGCAGGGTCGTTAGAAAATCCGGATTAAGCCCGGCCAGATTGGGGTTTCGGACGGGTATGACCGCCACCATCACCGGTCGGTCCGCCTTTTTGATGGCGTCTGACGTCGCGACCGCTTGGGCGCACTCGTCGAGTGTCTTCGACCATGCCTCCTCGTCCTGGCCACTGATGATCTCCCGCCGCACATCCTGGCCCACGCCCTGTGAAAAGAAGCGGATGCGGCCTTCCGAGTAGCGATTGAGTTCCAGCCGCAGCCGCGCCATCACCAGGTCTTTGTCAATCACGTGGCGGGTTGAGTTCACAACGGGTGCGACCGCGATGTAAGTTGGTTCCGATGAACGGGCGATTTCAGGCAGGGAGAGCAGTGCCGGGCAGATGCGCGAAGCGGCCGTCCGAATATCTGCGCTCTCGATAAAACTGCCGCCGACGCTATCTTCCTGATCTGGCTGAAGCCTCCGCTGGGTGGTGGGGTGGGGCGTGGCACAACTGGAAAGCAACGCCAGTCCCGCCGTGCATAGCGCCAAGCTTCCCAGATGAAGAAAGAACCGACTTTTTTGATCAGGTTTTACTCCCGCAGCATTCGTTGCCATAGACTCATTTCTTTACAAACCAACCTCACCTGTACGACTTCTGATCAGGTGGGGCGATAGTTACAGGTGCGTCCCAACCTGTCAAGTCTGCAAAAACGATTTCAAAAGACCGTTTGACAAGCCAATATCTGGCGGACAAAATCGCCGGTGCTTCGGAGCTGGGAAATGAAGCATACGGTTATGGAGCGCCATGAGCTTCAATGAGCTTGTATCCATCGCCGAAATGTCAACGATCTGGTTATGAGTCGAATTGCCGCGCATCACCGGTTTTGGACCCGTCTCGCCTTCAGTTCTTCGCCCACTGAAGTCAACAACCTGCTCAGTTCCGGCCTGGCTTTGCTGGCGACGGTCGGGTTCTACCTGCTGGTGGTGGAACCGTTCCGGCGGACCTATTTTGGCCAATTGTTGGCCGAACGCGGCTGGGTTCAATACGCCATCATGTTCCTGACCTTTTGGGCCTTGTTCACCCTCTTGTTGAAGCGTCTGAAACTGCAACGGCAACAGATGACGTTGCGGCAGGATTTTCTGCCGACGGATCTCGGCGAGCGCATCACGGCGGAAAACGCGCCGCGCTTTCGCGACTTCATCAAGAACCACTGCCAGGAGCAGGAAAACAGTTTTCTGCTCTACCGCCTGGAACAAGCCCTTCACTTCTTTGGCAACCGACATCCGCTCCAATACATCCGCCACCATTTGAACTTTCAGGCCGAAGCCGACGCCAATGCTGTGGAAGGCAGCTACGCCATGTTGAAAGTCATCGTTTGGGCCATTCCCATTCTCGGTTTCATTGGAACCGTGCTTGGCATTGGCATGGCGGTGGCCGGATTCTCAGATGCCATCAACGACGTCCAAGCGCTGGCCGAATTGAAACGGTCCTTGGGCAAGGTCACCGTGGGTTTGGGGATTGCCTTTGACACGACGTTTCTGGCGTTGCTCGTCAGCTTGTTCATCATGTTCCTGTGCAGTTCGCTGCAAAAAGCTGAGGAGGAATTTTTGGCGGGTATCGAACGTTATTGCAGCGACCACCTGTTATCACGCATGGACGAATTCCAAGGCCATTCGAGCAAAGCCCAGGATGACTTGCTGAGGTCGGTCCAGAAGATTCTCTCCAATCAAGAGGCGCAAATTGCGCGCTTGGAACGGGCAGTAGTGGGGCGCACAACCCCGGGCGAGCACGGGCAGCCGCGAAACGGGCCGGGCGCTTGATCCACGCGGTTGAAGAATGAAAGGCGTTGTCTCATGCCCAGACCCAAAAAGGCGCCCGTCACCCAGTCGGTTTCACTGTTTCCATTTCTCGCCGTGCTGGCGTGCGTCGTTGGCTCACTGGTTTTCATCATTTCCGCGCTCGCCCTGGCACAGGTGGGACAGACCGATATCGAAGCGTCCGCTCGCGTAGCGGCCCTGGAAACCCAAACCCGCACGGACCAAAAAAAGGCGGACGAGCTGCAGTCGCTCATCAATGAAACCGAAGCAATCCTCGCCCGGCTCGCCGCGACGTCAAACAGTCTGGCGAACCTGCACGAACAGCAGCCACCGACCGTAAAAAAATCCCGCGACGCACAGGAATTGCTCGAAGAAATCGGCCGATTGGAATCCGAGCAAACGAACCTCGATTCCGAAGTCAAATCGCTGCAAGCCGACTACATCCGCCAGTTGCAGCGAAAACCCGGCCCCACCAACATTGTGGTCCTTCCCGGCGGGTCGGGCACCAACGTTGCCCCGCGATTTGTCGAGTGTACGAGCGACGGCTTGATCCTGCACAGCCTCGCGACCAACGCACGCAAAGTGATCCCCAAAGCCGAGATCGCAGCCGACCCGACTTACAGCGAATTGCTGCGCAGCGTGAATCCCGGCTTGAACGAAACCGTCGTGTTCCTCCTGCGCCGAAGTGGCGTGGTGTCCTACGAATTGGCTGCGCTTCAGGCCGAAAAGGCGGGATGCAAGCATGGAAAGCTCCCCTTGCCCGCCGAGGGAGAACTCGATTTCAAACACTTCAAGGGTCGCTGAATCGTTTCCTCAAAAACCATGCGCCTCCGCCGCAAACCGTTTCATCAGAATTTGGACTCGCTGTTGGACACGTTGGCGAACGTGGTCGGCATCTTGATTATCACAATCGTGGTCACACTGATCAACCTTCAGAACATGCCGCCCATGCCGAAACTGGCGGGCTCAAGCGACGCGCTGGACCGCGCGAGGTCCCGTGCCGCCGATATTCACGGCCTGCTGGATCAGCTTCAACGCCGCTGGACGGACCTTCAACCCGTCGCCACCCAGGGCCGCGCAGCACTACAGCAACTCCAGGCTGAGTTGGAACGGCGACAGGCGCAATCGGCGGCACCCGCCGAACCGCCGGCCGATGAGTCCGAATTGGCTGCACTCGATACGCTGTTGAACGAACGGCAGAAAGTCAGAGGCCGCTTGCAGGAACAAATTGAATCCGCGCAGAAACAGGCCACGGCGTTGCACGGCCGCCTCGGCCGTCCGGCCGAGGCGCCTCAAGTTAAAACCGTCACACTGCCCAATCCCAGGGTGTCGGCTGCGGGCACGGAACCAATCTATGTGCTCTGTCGTTTTGGCCGGGTGCATGTGCTGCCCGACTCCATGCGGGAAGTCCTGCTCCGCGCGTTGCAGGAGGCCGCCGGTCAGACCACTCTCAGTCCAGAAACTTTGTCGCAGGATTTGGGACGTTACTTCCAACAACACGATGTCGGCGACGGCAATTTGCTCTTCAAGCTGACGGGCGGAGAACTTTCCCTTCAGTGGCAGAACCGGCTGGCCGGGGAACCCGTTGATCAGATCAAGAAAAGCGGATCGGCCTTTCAACGCGCGGTGCGCGGCCTGAGTCCGAACCGAAACTACTTCACTTATTTTGTCTGGAGCGACAGTTTTGACGCTTACCTCGAAGCGCGGCGGATCTCCGACAGCCGGAACATCGCCGCCGGTTGGGAGGTATTCTCCATCGGCCGCGAACTCAAAGTCAGCCTCAACTCGGGCTCCGCGACTCGCCCGAAACGCTTGGACTGATCTTCACACGCCAGCCTTGGCCAGCCCGGTCATGGGTCCCTCGTCGAAGGACTGAACAAGCCCGCCATTTTTTCCAACACCGAACGCTCGCGGTCCTGTGCGCAACGGAAACCGCGGTCGGCCCCACGTTGGGTTGGCAACGTTTTGATCCGGACATAGGTCAGACCGTACAACTCTGGTGGGACATCGCTCCAGGCACCGCCGCGCAGCACATACGAGCCATCTTCCAATGGCTCCACCCACTCAGCCGCATTCCCCGCCATGGCCACCAATTTATTGGCGCTCTGATTTTCTTTCCAACTGTGGACCGCCCGAAGAGCCGGGGTAACGATCGGACCGCCGTAATACGCGACTTTCTCAAAAGTGTTGTCCCACGGATAAATCCGCCCATCTCCCGATCGCGCCGCCCTTTCCCATTCCAGATTTGTGGGCAGCCGTTTGCCGGCCCACCTGGCGTAGGCGTACGCGTCGAACCAGTCAACTCCGACCACGGGCAGGTCGTCTTGGTCCGAACCGATTGTCCCCCATTCAGCCGGAACGTGACGCTTTCCCGGTGGCTCGTTTGGATGACAGAAACGACGGCTCAATCCGACCTCCGCGAGGAACCTGCGGTATTCGCCGTTGGTCACCTCGAATTGATCCAGGAAGAATTCTTTCCCATACAACTCCGCCGGCTCATTTCCCAACACCACCTTGAGGTTCTCACCGACCACCGACAATTGCCGAATGAGGCGGACCGTCATGGTGTCATCGTTGCCTTGTGCATAGTTTCCGGCAGGGACAAGCACCATGTCCGAACCGTTCGGCCTTCCGTCTTCATCTGCCGCACACCGGAAACCGACATCAGAACTGCGATTGGTCGCAACCGCCGCCGTCCCCCGGTAGAAGGTGAGCCCAACCAATTCGCACGGGAGTTGGAACGAGCCGCCTTTCAGAATCCAAAACCGCGCTGGACCGGTCGCATAAGGTGTCGCCGTCCACTCGTTCACGTTGCCTACCAGATTGTAGATTCCTGTCGGGGTTCGCCCCAAAGAAAACGAGTCCACCGCCGTCGGACCGGTTGTCGTGGAATCGTAGCTGTTGCATTTGGATTTGTCGTACTCGTTGCCCCAGGGAAAGAGCATCGCGTTGAGTCCGCCGGCGGCTTGTTCCCATTCCAAGTCCGTGGGCAAACGCTTTCCCGCCCACCGCGCGTAGGCCGATGCGTCTTCCCAGGAGACGCCCACCACAGGCCACTTGCCCAAGCCACCGGGAAAAGTGCCATCCCTCCAATGCGGCGGGCCAGGATGCCCCGTGGCCCGCACGAACCCAGCATATTCCGAATTGCTCACCTCGAAGCGGTCAATGTAGAAAGCGGGCCTAAACTGCCGGCTGGCCGCTCTCACCAACGACACCAACCCCTCCGGGGTGTATTTGCTCCCGTGCTTCCGCAACAGGCGAATCAGAGGCGAGTCCTCGCCCCCGGACTTGAACATGCCTGCGCGGATGCGAACCATCCCCGGTGGATCGCGCTTGAGTTTGTCCAGGTGGTTCCAAATGAGTAATCCTAACACGACCAGCACACCCGCCGCGGCCACCATCGTCGGCAACCCATGCCCTGAAAACCAGCCATTCGCGGGTGATTCGCTGCGCGGATCCGGCGTCTCAACCGGAGTATTCTTTGCGACTGGAATCGCGCTCGCCTCCGGCCCGGTCGAAATCGGCTCCACAACTACCGGACCGCCCACCGGCAGAGTAGTTTCAGGGGAAGGTTCACTCGTGGATGGAAGCGCTTCAGCAGGAGATTCAATTCTTACTTCCGAGGATGCGATAGCGCCTCGGCGCTTTTCCTGTATTTGGGCATAAACCGAGCGCAAAACCTCGACCCGCATCTTTTCGTACTCGTTCTCCTTAAGATATTCGATCAGTTCCCGGTCGGGAATCATCTGCCTTCGGCGCAGCCAATCAATTTGCTGGGGGACAAGTTCCCAAGCCACGTGCCCGACCAGGACCGGTATCACTTCGAGCGCCCCGACATCGAGGCGTTCCTTGATCCGGGGCAATTCGTGGGCCCGAATGAATTG
>CAYIOH010000050.1:0-13659 GCA_964364975.1 uncultured Bifidobacteriaceae bacterium | reverse complement strand
ACTCGGCGATTTTTCAGTGCCTCGACGACAAACCGTCCTCGTCCGTCCGCAAACTCTGGCTGACCGCCAGCGGCGGGCCCTTCCGCAACACGCCCAAGGAGGAATTCTCTGCCATCACAGTCGAGCGCGCGCTGAAACACCCGTCGTGGGTCATGGGTCGCAAGATCACGATTGATTCCGCCACACTCTTCAACAAAGGGCTGGAGATGATCGAGGCGCGGTGGCTTTTCGACACTGAGATGGCTCGTGTTGGTGTGGTTGTGCATCCGCAGAGCATCGTGCATTCGATGGTCGAGTTCGTGGACGGCTCGTTGCTGGCGCAGCTTTCCACGCCCGACATGTGCCTGCCGATTCAGTACGCGCTGACTTATCCCGATCGCGCTGCGAGCGAG
This sequence comes from uncultured Bifidobacteriaceae bacterium, assembly GCA_964364975.1. Classification (GTDB taxonomy): domain Bacteria; phylum Verrucomicrobiota; class Verrucomicrobiia; order Limisphaerales; family JADLHS01; genus JALOTT01. The sequence continues at coordinate 13,267 of CAYIOH010000050.1, read as the reverse complement.
CGCGTGCAAACCGACTTTCCGAAAATCGCCAGCCTCACGTTCGAAGAACCGGACTTGGAACGCTTCCCGTCGCTCAATCTGGCGCGGAGGGCAGGGGAGGTGGGCGGAACTCTGCCTGCCGTATTGAACGCCGCAAACGAGGTCGCGGTGGAAGTCTTCGTGAATCGCAGAATCAATTTCCCGCAAATCAGTGAAACCGTCCGAAGGACGATGGACGCTCACAAGGTTTTGTCGCATCCGACACTGGAGGAGATTTTGGAAGCGGATGCCTGGGCGCGAAGCGAAGCGGCCAAATAGCGCAAGGCTTCTCACTGGCACAGTTTGATTCATTGCGAACCGGGTTTCCTCTGATATATTCACCGCGCTCCCGCCCGACGGGGCTGATTCGTTTTTGAACTATGGCAATTTTGAACATCATTTACGTGGTTGTCGCGGTCATCCTGCTATTTGGGGCCGCCGTGTTCGTGCATGAATACGGACATTACTGGATGGCGCGGCGGCGCGGCTTGAAGATTGAGGGGTTTTCCATCGGGTTCGGCCCGAAGATTTTCAGTTGGATGCACGACGGCGTCGAATGGTCGTGGCGGTGGATTCCTGCGGGCGGCTTCGTGAAACTGCCGCAAATGGTCACGTCCGACGCGCTGGAAGGGAAGGCCGGTGAGGGCACTGAGGCTCTGCCCTCAATTTCGCCGTGGTCGAAGATCCTCGTTGCCTTGGCCGGGCCGGTGATGAATCTGATTTTTGCCTTCTTGATCGCAGGGGTCATTTACTTTGTCGGTTTGCCCGTGGCCGTAAATCCGTCGGTCGTCGGGCACGTCGACGAAAAGTCGGAGGAATTCAAACTGGGCATTCGGGAGGGAGATTTGATTGTGAAGGTGGACGGCCAAATGGCCAAGTCTTGGCAGGACGTGCAAATGGTGGTGGCGCTCGCCCGTACCAACGTGCTGGAGGTGATCACAGAGCGCGAGGGTCTGCGGATGACCAACCACCTTACGGCGGAGGTTAATGATGTTCTCGGATTGAAGATGCTGAACCTGGATCCGCGTGATCACCCGGTGGTCGCCTCGGTTCAATCCGGGAGTCCGGCCGAGCAGGCGGGTCTCAAGGAAAATGATCGTTTCATCTCCTTTGCAGGCATTCCGATTGTGGGACAGCAACAATTGATTGACACCATCAAGAAACGCGGTGGTGAGCCAACGCAAGTGGTTGTGCAGCGCGGGAAGGAGACGCTCACGCTCACGGTGACACCCAAAATCATAGACCCGGAAAAGAAGACGGGTCGCATCGGTGCGGTCCTGACCAGTGATACGACGCTCGTTTATCGCGTGATGAAACCCGGCCCCAAGCCTTGGGAACTCGTCGCGGATGTATGGGACAAGACCGTCAAAACGTTCAGCGCATTGCTCCACCACAAGGAAACGGGGGTGGGCGCCAAAGACCTCAGCGGCCCGGTGGGAATCCTCGCCATGCTCGCGGCGTGGGTTAACACCGATTATCGGCTGGCGCTGAACTTCCTGGTCCTGCTCAATGTCAATTTGGCCATTTTGAATCTCCTCCCGATCCCTGTCCTGGATGGCGGCCACATTTTGTTGGCGATCATAGAAAGGATTCGCCGCCGCCCCATCAACGGCAGGTTCATCGAATACACGACGACGGCTTTTGCCGTGTTGCTCATCTCGTTCATGCTTTATGTCACGTTCTTCGATCTTCGACGCTTCTCGTTGTTCAAGGCGATGTTCAAAAAGGACGTTCAAATCGAGCATTCCGACGAACCAGCCAAAGCGGAACCAGCATCAGCGAAGTAAGCCATGCGGTACTGCGAATCTCCATTCGTTTTCAAGCGGCGTAAGACGCGCGAAATTGTTATCGGCGATCCCCCCACTGGCGGCGTCATCATCGGCGGCGGCCATCACCCTGTCGTCATGCAGTCCATGTTGACTTGCGACACCATGGACACCGCCGAGTGCGTGAAGCAAACGCTCGAACTCGTCGCCGTCGGCTGCCAGCTTGTGCGTATTACCGCGCCGACGGTCAAGGACGCGGCAAATCTCCAGAACATCGTCGCCGAACTCCGCAAGCGCGGATGCAACGTGCCGATTGTGGCCGACATCCATTTCAAACCGGAAGCGGCAATGGAAGCGGTGAAGTGGGTGGAAGTTGTGCGCGTGAATCCGGGTAACTACGCCGACTCCAAGAAATTTGCGACCAAGGAATACACCGACGAGCAATACGCCGCCGAGTTGAAGCGCATCGAGGAAAAGTTCGCGCCACTGGTCATCGAAGCGAAGAAGCTCAAGCGTTGCCTCCGTATCGGCACGAACCACGGTTCGCTCTCGGACCGCATCATGAACCGCTACGGCGACACACCCCTTGGCATGGTCGAGAGCGCGCTGGAATTCGCCCGCGTCTGCCGTAAGCATGATTTCCACAATTTCAAGTTCTCGATGAAGTCATCCAATCCCAAGGTGATGATCGAGTGCTATCGCTTGCTGGTCGCGCGGTTGGAGCAGGAGGGTCCGGATTGGAATTACCCGATCCACCTAGGCGTCACCGAAGCGGGCGAAGGCGAGGATGGCCGGATTAAGAGCGCCATCGGCATCGGCTCGCTGCTGTGCGATGGCTTGGGCGACACCATCCGAGTTTCGCTCACGGAGGACAGCCCGCGCGAAATCGAAGTCTGCCGGGATTTGCTGGCGCAGATTCCAACCTTGACCGTAGCGCAGGCTTCCAGCCTGCGGGTTCGCGAGGCATCCTTGCCTCGCGGACTGGAGCACCAAGCAGGGATGCTTGGTGAACCCGCGGGCTGGGAAGCCTGCGCTACATTCCCCTTCGACCCATTCCACTTCGAGCGCCGCAAAACACCGGAGATCGAACTCAACGAGCACACCAAATGCGGCGGCGAACAACTCATTCGCGTCGTCGTCACGCGGGCGACGTGGGACAAAGTCGCGCCGAAGATTCGGCCCAAGGACGACGTAATGCCGGAAGCGGTTTATGAAGACTTGAACGTCGCGGAGATTGACCCGACGCAGGACTTCGACATCAACTGCGACACACAACTTGTGACGGTAAAGGACGGGGTGAATCTGCCAGCCATCGCCGCGTTTCGTTTGCTCGCGGCAAAGTTGAAGCGGTTTGGTCGAAACAACCCGATTCTGCTGAAGGACACGTTGTTTTCCGGCAGTAGCCGCCAACGTGAGTCGGCGCGAACTTCCTCCCCTAACCAAAGTGTGCCGACTGACGTCGGCGGCTGCGAAGTTTTGGAACCGAAGATCGCCCTGCTCCGCGCTTCGGTTGTCATCGGTTCGCTGCTGGCGGATGGAATTGGCGACGCGATACTCGTTCGTGGCGAATCCGGCGGCGGGCAATCGCTGCGGCTGGCGTACAACATTTTGCAGGCGGCGGGCTGTCGTTCGTTCAAGACTGATTATGTGGCGTGTCCGTCGTGCGGGCGGACGCTATTCAACCTGCAGACCGTCACCGCGCGCATCAAGACGCGCACGGAACATCTCAAAGGCGTGAAGATCGCCATCATGGGCTGCATCGTGAACGGCCCGGGCGAAATGGCCGACGCGGATTTCGGCTACGTGGGCGGTGCGCCGGGCAAGATCAATCTCTACGTCGGCAAGCAGGCGATCAAATTCAACATTCCCGAGGCTGAAGCCGTGGAACGTCTCGTTGACCTTATCAAGGAACACAACAAGTGGGTTGAGCCGGAGCAAAAGGAAGTGGTGGTTCAAGGATAGATTGGTGCTATGGACCCGCAACCATCTACACCGTCATTAACAACGCCTCCGCTAACTAAACTGGTTATTCCTCCTACTCCAGGTTTGGTCATTACTAGTTCGGTAACTGGTAACAGTTTCACGATGGGAGAAAAAATTGGAGAGGGAAACTTCGGCATCGTCTATTCATGCCAAGATGTGTGGAAGAATGATTTGGCGGCAAAGGTATTAAAACCGACTGGCTCGTATGAACAAATTCGAACGGCAGCGCAAACTGAATTCATAAAACTTTTACAGTTGCGAAATCCTTATATCACGTTTGTTTACGACGCGTTCGAATATCTTGACACATTTTACATAATTACCGAGCGGTGCCATGGAAACCTAACTGGCATTTTTAAGATTCCAAATTTTGACGGCAAACTGTGGGTTTTGCCCATTGCCAGATGTCTCCTCCAAGCAGTTCACTACTTGCATATCAATCAGCACGTCCACCAAGACATTCACCTTGGTAATGTTTTTACGGCCTTCATTAAGGACGAAATGGTAGAAAGACCAGATACAAGTGTATTGAAGTTTAAGCTGGGAGACTTAGGAGTGGCCAAATTATTTAGCGAAGTAAATGCAGCAAATACACGCAATCAAGGGATTCTTCCGCCAGAAGTTCACAACACATCAGAGTTTGGTCCTATGGACTACCGAATTGATATTTATCATCTGGGGCTTCTATTTTTGCAGTTGGCATATTCGAAAGAGTTGAGCTTCACGCCTCAAGAAATTACAGCCGGAAAGCCACGAGAAATGGCAGCAGCCTTACCACCACCTTTGAGTTTTGCCTTAGAAAAAGCATTGAGACGCCATGTCCAATATAGAACGGCAAGTGCAATGGAGTTGTGGAGAGATTTGAATACCGTCCCCCATTTGCCCGTCCTTCCGCCAGTAGGGCAAATTCAAGCTTGAAAGTCGCGTCATCGGCTGCTGCGTATCAAACCAATTTCAAACCGTGAGCAGTGAAACTTTGAAATCGGAGTGGTTCACAGTGGCAAGCCCGGCTTGATAGAGAATGGCGGTGGCAGCAATCAAACAGTCGAAGCGTGAGCCGCGTCGTCGTCCGGTTTTGTTGAACAGGTCGGAAGCCAGCGCCGCTTCGGCTTTTCCGAACGGGATGATTTGTGATTGCAGCACGGCCTCGACTTGACTCGCCTCGGATACTGTGACCGGCCCATTGAGAAATTCGCTCCATGCGATTGCGCTGGCCGCAAGCGATTCACCCGATGCCAGCCATTGATCAACTTTCGCCGCCTCGGAAGAGCCATGAACCAAGAGGCCAATCAAATAGTTCGTGTCGAGATGAATCATGCCGAGCGCTTTTCTGCGGCAAGACGTTCAGCGTGGACTTCTTGAAGATAACTTTTAGCCTGGGCAGGCGTGAGGTGCGCTGCTTGTTGCAACCGCCGCAACGCTTCGCGAGGAGAGGGAGTTTGCGGTGCGCCATTCGATGGAATCGGACGTAGCGCGACGAGGTCCTCGTTGCTGCGGATGACGATGTCCTCACCCGCTACGGCTTGTTTTAGCCAGTTGGCGAGATCGCGCGCAGCTTCGCCGATGGTCAGCGTTTTCATGGTGAAAATCTATTCCATCGGCAGCTTTTGGGCAAGATTGCGTTGATTGTATGAATCACCGTTTTGTTACCCGCCCACGAGTGGATAATTCGTCCGGAGTACTTTAACCGCCGCTTGCCCATTTCGGCGGATGCTTCAAACGGTACAACATCTCGCCGGCCTTTGGCACGAGCAGGACGCCTTCATCTTCTCGATTCGCGAAATCTTCCACTTGAATGGTTGCCGGGTCGCGGTAGCCGAGGTTGATGGCTTCGCATTTCGCGCGGGGGATTTGCGAGGCGAGCGTGACTTTGGCCCGGCATTTTTCCACGCCGTTCTTGAACGTGCCGATGCCACGAACGTGCGTCGAGTGGGCCAGCACGCCCCACGGGATATGTTTGAACTTGTCCCACTGCTTCGAAAAATAATCGCGACAATGGTAACCGACTTCCTCAATGTGCCGTCCGTGGCTGACGCAAATTTCCGACATGTGCGGCGCGTAAATAATCAGTTCGCCGCCATCGGCCAGAACGGATTCGAGTTTATACATGCACTTTCCGGCGGTCCAAAGCTCGTCATACATCGGCGGTGCGCAGGAGAGGATCGTGTGAAACGGTTTGTCCTTGAGAACAATGTGGACCTTCGCCGAAAGGTCGCTTGCCGCGTCCCACGCGGCTTCCGGTGTGCCGGCGAACAAGCCTACGAGATGTTTCTGCGGGTCAACGACCATCGCGAGGCAAAGCTTGTCCACCTTGACCATCGCGCCTGCGCGGTCCACCACGCGGCGCACCGGCGTCCATTTCGTGCCGATGATCATCGGGTTGGTGACGACTGCGCCGAGCCAGTGGAAGAAATTCAAAATCTGCGGGCCGCCCACGCCGGGGAACAGGTACTTGTTGCCGCCGGAAAAACCGACGACTTCATGTGGAAACACCGGTCCCACAATGATGACTTGGTCGTAGTCAAAAACGAGCTTGTTGACCTCGACCGGCACGTCCATCGCGAACAAGCCGTCGCTGAGTTTGCTGATTTCGTCGGACGTCAGCGTGCCAACCTGTCGAAGCGCGGCCGGATTGTCCCACTGGTGGTTGTGAAATCGGACTCCGCCATACACTTCGTGCCGCTCGGATTCGGAGATTTCCAACCGCTGACAGATCTCCTGCTCGCTCATCGGTTGGTGCGTGCCGCGCGCAACCAACACATCGAACGCCTTGGTCACGCCGCCAATCTGGCGATATAGGGTTTTGAACATCAATCCCACGGGGGCCGTGCGGGTATGGTCCGGCACGATGAGCAAAACGCGCTTGCCTCGGTAGTTCTCAGCGGGCAACGCCTTTGCCACGACTTCAACCACCTGCGCGTCAGAGAGCTTGTCGGGAAACGCGGATTTCGAAATCGAGTTCATGGATACGAATCAAAAATAGCAGAGTTTTGACACGGATTACACGGATTTTCACAGATTCAAAAAAGGCACGCACGATCCTTTAATCCGTGTGAATCCGTGAAATCCGTGTCTCAAATCGTTTGCGAGAGAAATCCACCATCCACGCAAATATCCGAGCCGGTGACAAACCCGCTGGCTTTGGAACTGGCAAGGAAAATGGCCGCGCCGATGAGTTCGCTGGCTTCGCCGAACCGGCCCATCGGTGTGTGTCCCCAAATCAGCCGGGTGCGGTCCGTGGGCGAACCGTCCGGGTTAAATAGCAATGAGCGGTTCTGATCCGCAGGGAAAAATCCGGGCGTGATGGAGTTGACGCGCACACCTTTGGTCGCCCACTCCCGCCCGAGAAACTTGGTCAGGCTCAACACTCCCGCCTTCGCCGCCGAGTAGCTCACGACGCGCGACAACGGAATGTGCGCGGACACGCTGGCAATATTGATGATGCTGCCCTTGCCGCGCGCGACCATCCCCGGACCAAACACCTGGCACGGCAACAAAACGCCCGCGACGAGGTTTAGATCGAAGTTGCGTTTCCAGTTCTCGAGCGGGATGGCTTCGAACGGGTTGTCCGGGGTGACGGTGGTCTTGGGATCGTTGCCGCCGGCGGCATTGAGAAGCACGGTGGGAGTACCGAGTGAAGCGACGATTGCGTCATGGGCCTTCTGCAAACTCTCCTTTTCCATCGCGTTGGCCTGAAACGCCTTCGCCGTCCCGCCGTGCGCGTTGATTTCTTTGGCGCGAACTTCGGCAGCTTCCAACCGCAGGTCCACCACGGCAACCTTTGCGCCAGCTTGGGCGAAACCCTCCGCAATCGCTCCCGCCAGCGCACCGCCTGCCCCGATACACACTGCCACTTCTCCCGACAAATCGAACAGTTTCATAAATTGTTCTGTGATTGTGGGGGTAACGCCGAGTCGGGTGAAAGAAATTTTTCGTGTGCTGGACTTGCTCGCTTCGACGCAAATTCCCCACTGGTCACAGTTGCCGGCTTCCACTAGGCTGGGGGCACGATGACGCACCTTCCGAAACCTGACGTGATCTTCACCCACGAAAGCGACCTAGACGGATTGATCGCGGGAATATTGTTGCAGCGGTTGGCCAAGAAGGTTTTCCACACGGATGTTCCGCTCGAGGCCCACCATTACAACTTCTGGAAACAACGAGAGCCGCGCGAAAAGGCCGCGTGGGTCACCGATTTCACGTTTGAGACGCGTTTTGACAAACCCAACTGGCTCGTCGTTGACCATCATGTCACCGAGGCCGCGCCAAAAAGCGCCACCTTGATCCACGATGTGAACAAGTCAGCCGGGCTGCTCTGCTACGAACTTTGCCGCGAGCACGACCTCGCCTCGCCCGCCCTCGACCGGCTCGTGCATCTGAACAACGTGGCCGATTTGTTCCTGGAGGACGATCCCGACTTTTTGATCGCCTGCGATTACGCGAACCTCGTCAAGCATTACCAGTTTTGGAATCTCCACGCACTGCTCGACGGTGAAATCGAAAAATTGCTCGACCATCCGTTGCTCGAAGTCATGGCTGTCAAGCGCCGTGTCGAGAACCCGCTGGGCTACGAGTGGAGCAAGGCCAACGTGGCCGAGCTAAGCCCCACCATCGGTTACGTGGACACTGTGGTCGGCAACAACAATCTCATCGTTCACCAACTACTTGAACAGGAAGCTACGCGCTACCCGGTGTTGGTGACACTGTTCCGCCGCGCCAACAACATGGTGATCGCCAGCTTCCGCAGCCGCGACGGCGAGGCGCTTAAGGTCGCTGAGAAACTCCAGGGTGGCGGCCACGCCAATGCCGCCGGTGCGATCCTGCCCAAATCCATCCGCCAAATCCCTGATGCCGTCGAGTATCTGCGACAGGTGCTGAATCCGAAAAAGGACACGCCGTTGAACAGTCTGGAAAATCTGTTCGCCAGCATTGAGAGGGAGCAAAAGCAGTGATATCGCGTTAACGATTTGAGTTGCCTGACGCTTACGCTGGAGTTGCCAGAGGAAATTTTCCAAGAGGTCGCGTGAAATGGACTTGTAGATGTCTGTTGGCTTGGACATTGATGGCGGCGACCGCCGCAGTGCTATTCAAAGATGAATTCGGCCAATCTGCAGTTCGCTGGCGGCAAGCGAAACCTTTCACTCACTGCTTTGTTCTTCTTATCGCTTCCCAAGCCTGCACTGAAGCCCTTCAAGGACGGATGCCCCGTCAAGACATCAAAGTCGGAAGGCTCCATGTGGTTCGCGCCGCTAACCGCCAAGTTCTGCAGATGCCTGGCAGCCACAAGGGGTGACAGGTCCTTTAACCCCTTCATGTTTTCCATGTAAACAGTCCGAAGCCTTTGGAGTCCTTTGCAAGAGGGAAACGTCCTGACGTGCTTCAGGTCTTGAAGGTAGAGATATTGCAGCCGATGCAACTCGGAAATCATGGAAATGTCTGTCAACCCACGAATCATCCACAATTCGAGGTATTTGATTCCACCCACCTCGGGAAGCAGGGAGAGATTACGCGTGCCGCCGAGTTTCAAGGCAAGCCACCACAAAGTCTTCAAGCTTGTCAGTATTGATAGATCCGGGAGCGTGATAGAGCGAAGCGTGAGGCGCTCTAGGCTCGCGAGGCCCGATAGCGCCTCGATATCCTTGGCATGACCTTTGAGATAGAGTTCCCGTAAGCGCGTGAACTTAGATAGAAAGCTCAAGGACATTTTCTTCGAAGCCGTTGCTTCCAGGGACAGCAACTCTGCTGATGACGCAATGCTTTCGATACCCGCGAAACTTTTCAGACCGTGAACATCTACAGCAAGTCGCTTCAAGAACGGGTAGTGTCTCAGGAAAGCCAGGTCCTGGCACCCCTCTGTGTAATGGCCAGACACCGTAAGTTTCGTGTCGGGATACTGGCGCAAAAAGGATGAGAGCCGGAGGTGATCCTCGTCAGTCAACGGGCTGTCGAAGCAAACGCAAGAGCACTTGGGAGGCAATGGAGAGAGTTGATCATCGGTGACTGGTGAGGCGACGCTCCGCACGGGAGGCAGGCCAAAGACTTCCGCCGCCTGTTCAGCCATCTCCCGCGCAACGGCCCTCATCTTTGCAAAATCAGGCGAACCATCAGGATCCCGCCATTTTTCAGGTGGAATGGTTACGACTTTGACACGCTTGGCAATGTCTTCGGTTTTCATAGCTACTTGCAGACTCTCAGGCGATACTGCGGGCGCCCGCCGATTGGATCCCGTATATTCTGCAACGGGCCTTGCTTTTTAAGGTCATCCATGAACAATTGCTCGATGATTTCCCGCTGCAACTTGGAATCGCCTTCAATAAGGGCAATCAGCACGTTTTCAAACTGGTCGATTGAAAGATTGCCTTTTCGCATGTGATATTGCAGACGTTTGAGGATGTGCTTTGACTGGCCCACGTAGCGCAAGCCCGTGCTGGCGTTGCGAAAGATGTAAACGCCTGAGGTAATTTTGCAGACCGATTGCTTGACTACCCGGATGGCGCGCGCGGTGGCGGTTACACGTTGTGCGGCCAATCCACCTTGGATGCCGGTTACAGTGATCTGCTCGCTTGAAGATTGCAGGCCGGTCGGGTCGCTGTTCTGGACCGGGTCACCGTCAGCGTAGAGATACGGGTGCAACTTCGGGTCTGTGATCGGGAGCCCGTGCAACCTGTCGAGTGTCAAGAAGCGACCCTGTGTTTGGTTTAAGTAGCGGCTTCGCAAGTAGTAGATGCCCAAGTCCGGGTCGAACTGCTCTCCGGCATACCGATAGAAGTTTGTCGTGGTGCCGGTGTTTGTGATGACGACGCCATAGGCATCATAGACGTAAGTGTCGCTGAGGTTTGCGGACGTGTCGGTCAGGAAGCGGATCGAGCCGACTCCGTCGTAGCCGTAATAGTGAGTCGTGCCGTTGCTAGCACGCTGGCTCACCAGAGACATCCCGTAAGTGTAGAGCCTCAGCGGCGTACTGTTCGTCGCGCTCAGTTCTTCGAGGACTTGTGCGAATCCCGTCGGATTCAGTTCGTCCACGAGGTAAAGCGTCGTTACGCCCCCGACTGTTTTGCGCACGCGGTTGCCGTCGCCGTCGTACACGATGATGACCGCGCCGTTGTTGAAGTTGGTCAGGCGATCATTGCTGTCGTAGTCGAGCCGCTGGCCCGATGCGTTGGTGATGACGTTGCCGTTCTTGTCGAACGATTCGCCACTGATGCGGTCATTCAGGTCGAACGTGCTCGTTGCTGACGCAATGCCTGGAACCGAAGATGTGCGGTTGGTGCGGTTGCCAACCGCGTCGAGCGCGTAACTCACGGTGCCGGTCAGCCCGCTTGGGTCACTCGAAATGACTTCCGATGTCAACCGGTCCAGCGAGTTGTAGGCGTAGCCAACCGTCCGTCCATTGAGTTCTGTGAGGTTGGTTCGGTGGCCCGTAGCCGCGAGCTTATAGCTGAATCGTGCCAGCGTGCTCCCCGTCTTGGCTGCGACAAGATTGGTTAGCCGGTTGAGTGAGTCGTAACTGTAAGTGTTGGTAACGCCGTTGGCATAGCGGACCCTCAACAGGTTTGCCGCCGCGTCGTAATCATAACGGGTCGTGTTGTTGAAGCGGTCGATGACGTTTGTCAACTGGCCCGAAGCGCTCCATTTATTCGTTACCGCCGTGCCGTTCGGTGTGGAGGAAACGGTCGTCAGCAGCCGGTCGGCATTGTCGTAGGTGTAATTGAGCGTGCCTTGTGGCGTCACCTTCTCGGTGAGGCGTTGTGCGTCGTCGTAGAAGTAGCTCGTAACGCCGCTGGCGTCGGTCATGTTGGTGCGCAGGCCATTGGGGTCGTAGGCGTATGTGACAACGGCTTCGCTGGCGTTGGTCCTGGCAATCAGGCGCCCCTCGGCGTCGAAACCTCGCGTTGTGGTGCGGCCATTGAAATCGGTCTGGCGAGTGAGGTTGCCAACTGCATCATACGTGAACGATTCAGAGTAGCTGGGTTCCAACGAGAGTCCGCCTGGTTCGAGCGGCAAGGTGCGGCGGGTCCGGCGGCCCATTGCGTCATACGAGAAACGGTTCGTGCGAGCCAGCGCGTCTATGTGCGCAGTCAGGTGTCCTTCGGGATCGTACCCGTACTGGGTCACGATTTGATTTCCCGTCCCGAATGCGTTTGTTGTTGCGACCAACCGACCGGCAGCATCGTATCCATACGCTGTCACCACGCCGCTCTGGTTCGTCTCGTACAGTTTTTGATTTCGGTGATTGTAGCCAATTCCGGTGGCGGTGCTATCGGGAAAGACTGTGCGCACAAGGCGGTTGATTCCGTCGTAAACGAACTGTGTTGTGCGTCCAAGACCGTCAGTGAGGCCAGTGGCATTACCGTTGGCATCGGCGCTATAGCGATTCGTGTTACTGATCGCATCCACTACGTTCGTCAGGTTCCCAAAGCTGTCGTATTGCCAACGGGTGACCTGGCTGAGCGCATTCGTCTCTGCGGTGCGGTTACCTTGGGCGTCATAAGCGTAGCGGGTCACAAAGCCAAGTGCGTTCGTGACGGCTACAAGGTTTCCCTTTGCGTCGTAGCCGTTGGTTGCACCGCGCCCTAAAGCATCGACCGATGTGAGAATCTGCCGATATTGGTCGTGTGTGAAACGGGTCGTGAAACCAAGGCGGTTGGTGAGAGCGACCAAATTGTCATTCTGGTCGAACGCATACGAGGTCGTCCGGCCCAATTCGTCCGTCTGTTGAATCCGTCTCCCCTCGTCATCGTAGGTGAACGTCTTTACGCCGCCCAGCGGGTTGATGTCGCTTTGCGGCAGTCCTGAATCGTAGAAGACCCGAATCGAAACACCTCCGAGCCGGTTGGTAACGTAGTATCTGCGGCCAGTCAGGTCATAGGCATAGGAGCTAATGTTGTTTAGTCCGTCGTACTGTCGAATCAACCGCCCGATGGTATCGTAATCATTGCGGACATCCGCTGCGCAGCAGGAGCCGGAAATCTGCGTGATGTGGTTGGGAAAGCTGGCGTTGGTGTAGCTGTAAGTAGTGGTTTCGTAGGTGGCCGCGGCGCGGTTCAGTAGTCGCTGGAAGCTGGTGAGATTACCGGAGCCGTCGTAAGCGTACTTCAGTGCGGGTTGCCCGGACGTTTGAATGGCAATGGGGTCGTAGATTTCGGTAATACGGTTTGAGCCGTCACGCGTGAACGTGACCTGCTTCGTACTGCCTGACACCGCCGCGTTGGAGTAAGTGATGCTGGTGGAAGTATAAGTGAGAGCGTTGCCGTTGCGGTCGATGCGCTGGTAGAGCTTGCCGTTGGAGTCGAATCTGTATTGCACGCCGTCAGGCGCCGTGAACGTGTAGTTCGACAACGGCGGCTCATAGGCTGTGGCTTCGCAGAAGCCAAACTCGTCCTCCGCCAACGTGGCTACAAGCATCGGGCCGGTGTAGCCGTCTTCGTAATCCCCCCGCCGGATGGTCGAGGGTTGACTGAGCGTCAATTGTCGTTCCCCTCCGGGCACCGGGGATATCT